>JBOFQO010000223.1:0-7688 GCA_051660925.1 Silanimonas sp.
GCCCCCGCCGAGCGACGTGGCGCCGGGCGGCAGAATGGGCGGCTCGCCGATCGACGCCGGCGGCGGCGAGAAGGGCACGAAGGTGACGCGCGGCGGTGCCGGATTCGGCGGCGGCAGCACGCGCTCACGGCGGCCGAACTCGTCGAGCACGCGCCACCAAGTGACGACCCCGCCACCGACGTTCTCGCACGTGTAGTAGTACGGCGCGGGCCGTGAGGGATCTCGCTGAGGTGCCGGCAACGGTCCCGAGCAGGCGACTCCACTACCCTGCACTTCACGATAGACGCAGCCGGGCAGCCAGAAGCTGTTGAAGAAGCGCGAACCCGGACGGTTGGCGCGCGGGTCGCGGTCGACGCCGGGCAGAACACAGTCGACGTAGTTCAGGCCCGTCGGCGGCGCGGGCGTGCAGTACGTTGCTGCGGGCGAGCCCGGCACCCCGGGCGTGCCCGGGATCACGCGCACCCGCTCCACCTTGCGGAGCAGGGTGCTCACCGCTTACCCCTGCGCGCGGCGCAGCGTGTGGCGCCACGCGCCGCAGCTTTCGGTATTCGTGCCGTTGCGGGTGAGTGTGTCGGTGCCGAAGATCAGGTCGGCCGAGGAACTCGGCCCGCCGACGCTTCCCTGGATGCGCTTGGCGCTGGTGTTGGCGGTGCGCCCCGTGTCGGCCGTCGGGCAGAAGCGGTAGAACGTGGGCGTGAGCGTCGTCGACGCCGCGTTCGCGCCGTCGAAGGCGATCAGACCGGACCACACTTCCGACGGGGTCTTGATGATCGTGTCGCCCGTGGGCGTCTGGAGCGTCAGGCCCGTGCTGCCGCCATTGAGCGACAGGCGCAGGAGTTGCGTGTGCACCGTCGACATGTTGAGCGCATCGTTTTCGCTCGTCGGGACGGTGCCGGCGAACACGTAGATGAAGCCGCCATCAAGCGCCGTTTTCAGTGCGGCATTCATGTCGGCGAGCAGCGCGGGCGAGATCGAGACGGCCATGAGAGGCTCCTAGAACATGTTGAAGGCGAAGTCGTTGATGAGCCGCTCCGTCGTCGGCGTCACCGCCGTCGAGGAGAGGTAGAGGTCGAATGCGTCTGGGCCGGTGTCGGCGACGCTGGCGATGGTTCCGTCGAGGCGCACGAGGTTGTTGCTGAAACCCCCGTCGTCAGGAGCGTTGCCGACGATGCGGAACCACCGCGCCTCACCCGTGGCGATGCCTTTCAGGATCCATGCGTCGTCGAGGGGCTTGGCGATGATTCCGCCGCGGTCTTCCCACTGCAGGCCGTTGGCCGGGCTGCCGGCCACCCAGGGCCCGCCGTTCCGGGTGATGCGCGCGATCAACGCTCCACCCGGTGGCTCACTGGCCTGCAGCGGCTTATCGCCGTCGTAGATCAGGATGCAACCGTTGTTCAGAGCCGCGGGCGCGGCCGCGAGCAGTAGGAGAGAAAGGCCGGGCGAGGCGTTGGCCATGGTCAGGTCACCGCCTTGCCGTGAAGCTCGTCGATGGTTTCGACAGTGGAGTGCACGGTTACATTCCGGTCGCCGTGTACGGTGCGTAGGCGCTCAGCATCCACGCGCTTCGAGGGGCCCTCAGCCCCGGGTGCTCGGGAGAATCAGGTGCTAGGCAGGAAGATCGGGCGCCCCATCACGCCGAGTTGGGAGAACGAGACGTTGATGCCGTCGGCGCCGAGCAGGCGATGCACGCTCTCGCCGTCGAACACGTAGGTGACGGGCTGGTCGGCGGTGAACGGCGCATAGGTCGTGAGCATCCAGCGCCGGCCCTGCGCGACGAAGCGCGTGTGCGAGGTCTTGAAGTCGGTGCCGAGTCCCGGCGCGTTGATGGTCGGCCAGTCGTGCGGCGTCGACGGCAGTCCGGTCAACACGTTGGCCTGCTGGTAGATGCCGAGCGGGATGTCGGTGGTGAGGCCCAGCGCGTACCCCGTGTTGAGGCCGTAAGGCACAGGCTCGTTCACGCGGCGGCCGCTCCAGTTGAGACGGTCGGTTCCCCACAGGTGCAGGATCGGAACGAAGGCCATCGGCGTCGTCGAGTAGAAGAACCCGGTGTCGACCGTCGCCACCGCGGTGACGAAGGCCCACACCGTCGGGCTGGCGTTGCCGCCGAGCGCGAGGATCCCGGGGCTGGATGGCGCGAGCGGCGGCGTGCCGATCGCTGCCCACGTGCGCGTGCTGGGCTCAGTGGCCAGCAGCCGGCGCGTCCTGCTCGTGGCCTGCGCGTCCTCGACCCACACCTCGTGCGCGCCCGTCAGCGTCTTCGCCGCGATGTTCGACGCCACGCTGAGCAGGCAGACGAGGCCCTCGCGCGGGCGGATGGCGTGTATGAACTTCGCGCGGTAGCCCCAGCCGGTGATGGGCACCTCCGGGGGCTCGACGGCCGGCGCGTCCGCCAGGTCGTAGAGGTCGATGCGGCCACCGTCCGGGGTCTCCAGCCACGCCTCGGTAAAGGCGTCGGCGACCATGCGGCGGTGGATCCGGTAGTGAACCAGCTCGTCGCCGCGGTAGTGGTGGAACACCGACATGCGAGTGGTCACGTCGAGGTACTGGCCGAGCGGCGGTGCCACGGGCTCGAAGAAGTCGGCCAGGGTGGACGTCACCGTCGTCGCGCCGGTGGCGAGATCCACGCGCATGATCCGCGCCGCCGGGTCAGCGAACTTCAACGCCGGTAGTCCGGTCTCGGTGTCGATGGTCTGCTGCGTGCGCATCGACGGGTTGAGCACGAGTGTCGCCTCGGTGCCCGAGCGGTTGAACATCACGTCGGTAACGAGGTCGTAGTTCCCGAACAGCATGATTGGGGCGCCCACGGCCACGCGCGAACCGCTGACGACGCGCCCGAGCTGCGGCTGCGCCTCGCTCTTGGGGACGACGTCGTAGCGGTAAATCTGGACGGCGCCGTCGTCCTCGAAGATGGAGTAGTCGGACAGGAACGCGGGCAGCGCGTACTGCGCGACGTAGAGCTTTACCCCGTCGTCGCCGCGGTGGATGCACGCGCCGGCCACCCAGAAGTACGGGTCCGGCGTGTCGAGATCCCCGGCCTCGTCGCGGTATTCGTCGGTGGCGAACAGGAGCGCGCCGAGATTGAAGACCTTGCGCGAGTCGTAGTACCGCAGGTGCGACGGCTTCACGTAGGTGACGCTGAACGAGGAGCCGGACACGCGGGGGAACGTCGAGACCGAGCCGACGTCGCGGAGGTAGCCGTGCGTGCGCACGGGGCTCAACCAGCTCAGGACCTCGCCGCGCGGCCCGTGCCAGTCGTTCGAGCCCACGCCGTCCATGCCCTCGGGGTAGACCCCGATGCCGTTGCGGAAGCGGTAGCTGAGGGTGCGCGCCGTCGACGAGGTCGTGTACGGCGGATACGCCGCGTAGGTGAACAGCGACCACTTGCCCTCGGCGCCCGGGCTCAGTACCACCTCGTCGAAGGTCTCGCCCTCGACGGGCGGCCCGGAGACCCCGCGCAGCGTGTTCTGGAAGATGGGGATGCCGATGAAGCCGTCGAGCACGACGGGCTGCGTGTCCCCGACGGGCGGGGGCGGCACGCGGATGGTGACGATCGGGATCGCCCCGATCATCTTCGCCTCGAGCTGCACGCCGCCCGGGAGCAGGCGGCGCTGAACCTCCACGCCGCGGCCCGTGGTCTGCAGCGTCTGCCGCACCTCGCCGAGCAGCAGTCGCGCCTGCGGCAGGTAGGCCGCGGCGCGCTGCCGATCACCCTCGACGCGGATGTGCGTCCAATCGACGTCGCGGACGCCGCCGAACATTCGTCAGGCGCCGTCGTCCTGCGCGCTGATGATGTACTCGACGCTCAGGCGATCGCCGGCCTGCTGGTTCAGGCGCGGGCTGGCGAAGCGCGTGGCGGCGATCAGCAGGCCGGTGGTGGCCTCCTTGGCCGACGCGGTGAGCAGCGCCATGCCGTAGAGGTTGTACGGGCCGCCGGCGGCGAAGGTGAAGATCACCGGGCTCGCACTATTGCCGATCGCCTGCGATGCGGCGGCGGCGGGGCGCACCCACTCCGGGCGCGTGGTGGCCACGTAGCCGGTGAACTCGGTGGCCTGCGCGTCGAAGTTCGCACCCGTCCAGGTCGGCTGGACCGCCACGTTTCCGCTGAAGGGGGCGAGGAAATACTGCGGGTTCTGCGCGGTCGTCCCGAGAGACGAGCTGAGGATGTAGTCGATCCCCTGGCGCACAACATCGTTGGGGTCGATCACCGCCGGATCATCGTTGATGGCGTGCTTGAACGCTCCGCCGACGAACAGCTTGGACTTGGTGAAAAGAACACCCTTTTCGGAGCGCTCGTACTGGCGGTTGCGCAGCTCGCGCGCGAGACCGTTGCGTGCGGTCGGGGAAAGGTCGTTGAGGTGCATGGCGGTCTCCTACCAGCGGTTGTCGGGACAGGTGGCGGCGGCTACACGAACCTTCGCGTAGATGGGGCAGCCGCATTTCTCGCAGCGGTGCAGGCGCAGGCGCGCGATCTCTTTGCGGTGCGGGCAGCGCTCGCAGGTGGCGCGGCGGCGCTCGATGGTCTCGGCGGAGGCGAACACCGCGGTCACGGCGCGGGCCCCAGCTCGCGCGCGACAACGGCGTCGCCGATGCGCAGGCGCGTCGAGGGGGCGCGGCCCTGCAGGCTCGCAACGAGCTGGCGGATGCCGCGCTCCTCGCGGTAGAGCACCGCACCGCGCTCGCCGACGTCGGTGGCGACCTCGTCGTCGCGCAGGCGCATCACGGTCCCGCCGGGCATGCCGATGCAGAAGTAGCCCTCGGTGGAGAGCCAGGCCGCGACGTTGTCGCTGGTCTCGAGCTTCCACACGCGGCCCGGGGTGAGCGCGTCGGTGCCTTCGACGGCCTCGGCGGCGTCGACGATGCGGGGCACGAAGTTCGCGGGGTCAGCACCCGCGATCCAGAAGGTCCGGCCGCCGGCGGAGACGAAGACCCCTGCGCCCTCCCCTCCCTCGCCGACGGGCCGGACCAAACTCACGCGGCCGCCGAAGCGGACGCGGTTGAAGCCGGGGTTGAACAGGCCGTAGCGCAGCGGCTCCGACCAGAGCAATTCGTTGCCGCGGGCCACCCACTGGCGGCCGTGGCCGTAGCGGACGATGTGGCCGGCGGGCAGCGGCCGCAGGTGCTGCGTGTCGAGGTGCCGACCGCGCTCGCTGCTGCCGAGCACCAGCGTGGTCATCCCGACGGGGATGTCGCGGACGTGTCGGAGCGTGGTGTCGTTGGCGTCCGTGCGGTAGACGCGCACGGTGGTCACGTGCACACCGATCGGCTGCGGGATGGCGACGAGGCGGATGCCCTGCCCTGCGGCGACGTCGATCTGCGTGGCCACGCCCGCGCCGGACTCGCGGCCCAGCACGTCCCGGTAGGTGATGGCGACCTGGTAGCCGCCCTCGGCGAGGCCACCGGAGGCGAAGGCCTCGAGCAGGGGCTGGCCCGCCGGCGCCTCGGGCGCCCACGGCAGCAGCTCGAGGTCGGCCGTGACCATGCCGGACTGCACGCCGTTGGAGTAGAAGACGGCGTCGTTGATGCGCGCGAACGAGATCGGCAGGCCCGAGGCGAGCGCGCCGCCGATCGTGGTCGGCCGCTGCGCGCTGTCGAGGGCCACGAGGTTCGGCCCGTCGGCGTAGAGCGCCCAAGGGAACGGCGCCTCGGCGAAGATGGAGTGCGTTTCGACCGCGGCGGCGACGACTTCGGTGCGCCCGGCGCGACGGCGCACGCGCCCCTCGCGGTTGATGTCCACATTGACGGCCGCGCGCAGCGGGTTCCCCGGCTGCGCGCGCTCGTCGCCGAGGTTGTTCACCCCGACAGCGGGCACCAGCGAGACGAGTCGTTCTTCGGGGACGCCGGCCACGGGTCAGTACCAGCAGGGCCGGGTGCGCACGATCGGCTGCGTCGACCACAGCGCCAGCGCGTGGTTGCTCGGCCGGTCGCCGAAGCGGTCGGTGAAGATGCGCAGGTGCGCCGCGCTGCGCTCCGGGTCGTAGCGCTCCGAATCCTTCTCCATGAAGGCCTCGTGGGCGATCCAGTGCTTCATTTCCTCCGCGGCCACGACGGACACGACGGGCTCGTCGTCGGGGCCCTCCATGCGCTCGTCCTCATCGGGCAAGCGCATCACTTTGAGGTGCAGGTCGTAGGCCTGATCCGGCGAGGGCGCGACGCGGATGGTGTTCTGCACGCGGTCGAAGACGATGAACTCGGGCTTCGCCGGCTGCACGCACCCGACGTCCCAGCCCGGCAGCATGCGGCTCACTTCCTCGGTGGTGCTCCGGTGCAGCTCGAAGGACTGGCCCCATAGCTGCGCCTTGGCGATCACGAGGAAGCTCGGGTCGACGGCGTAGGTGTCGGTGCCCGGCACCAGCGCGACGCGGCACCGGGGTGCCGAGTCGTCCTTCATGCAACGCGTGCGCAGGCAGACCTCGCGCACCGCGTTGTTCGCGTAGCGGGTGAGCTTCTCCTCCGACCACAGGAAGTCCTCGACGGTGTCGTCGAGGAGCTCCCGTGCGGCGGTGAGCAGCTCGCCCAGCGTCACGGCTTAGACGCCCGCGGCCGCGATGTCGCGGAGCGTGGCCTCGAGCAGGCCGATGACGGCGTCGCGCGGCTTCTGGCGGCCGGTCTTGTTCTTCTCGAGCGCGAGCGCGCAGCTCAGCACGTCCTTGGTCGTCACCTTGCTGACGGCGACGGCCAGCTTGTCCGGCGAGAGGCGCAGGAGGGTCGCGGCCTCGTCGGCGATGGCGGTCGGCCAAGTGCCGGCGTCGGCGGGCGCGCCGTTGTCGTCGCCTTCGGCATCCTCGCCATCGCCTTCACCCTCGTCGCCGGCGTCGGTCTCGCCACCTTCCGGCAGCGCGTCCTTGGTCGTCTCGGTGATCGGCGCGGGCGGCTGCGGGGTCGCCGGCACGGTGCCGCCGATGGCCGGGGCGGGACTGCGCTGCAGCGTCGCGCCGGGCAGCGTGTCCTTGAACTCGGAGTAGGCCGGGTTCGCGAGGAAGGTCTCGATGTGCTTGCGATTCGTCACCTCGGCGACGAAGCGGTCCGGCAGCAGCGGCTTGAAGTCGTAGGTCTGGCCGAACAGGGTGATCGTGCGGTAGGGCTTGGGTGCAACGGGCTTGATGCGGGATTCGATCAACATGGGGATGCTCCGGCAGGAGCCGGGCCGCACGGCGCGGCCCGGCGGGGGCTACGTCAACGATCAGCCGTCGATGTCGCGGCGGTACGCGCGCGTGACGATGTCGGCGATGATCTGGCCGGTCGGCGCGATGGTCGCGACGGCGGCAGTGAAGCGCAGGATCAGCAGCGTCGGCACTTCGGAGTTGCCGATCGGTGCCGTCGGCTGCAGCAGGTCCTCAGCGGAGTCGATGCGCGCGGCGTTCACCGCCGCCGCGGCACGCAGCGAGGCCGGGACGACAATCGGCGTCGCGGTCTGCACGATGTGGCCGAGGCTGGCCTGGCCGGTCGGCGCGCCGTTCGAGTCAATGATCGGGAGGGCGAAGCGGCACAGGTGCGGGACGAGCACCTGGTTCGCCGGAATCTCGTAGAGCACGATGTCGTCGCCGATGATGAGCGACGGCGGCCGGTAGCCGGCACCGACCGCAAGATCGAAGACGCGACGGTCGTGGATGAGGGCGCCGACAGTGCTCGGGACCGGCGAGAGCTGCGACAGCGACGGATTGCGGTAGGTGGGCATGACGTTCTCCGGG
>JBOFQO010000224.1:0-8998 GCA_051660925.1 Silanimonas sp.
AACACGACGGCCCACAGAACGACACCGCCGAGGCCGAAGGACGCGAAGCTGATCCCGGTCGCGAGGATCCGCCAACCGCGGTTCAACGCCGCGCCGATGCGCTCAACAGCCATGGGTCCAGCGCCAGGCCGTGCCCTCACCCGCCGCTGTCCAAGCCCGGCGCGGCGAGAGCAGAAAGGCCAGCACCTCGAGGCCGTGCGGCACTGCGGCTGAGGCGTCGTCGGGCCCGGGGCTACCGACCGATGAGCCGTCCTCCAGTGTGCCCGCGCCCAAGGCAGCAACGTCGAGCTGGAAATCACGCGGATGCCCGACGGCCAGGCGCAGGGCCCAGGCGAACGGCACCGGCGGCTCGTCGGCGTCGCGCTCGAACAGCGCCGGCGGCGGCTCGTCGAACACGACCAGCAACACTTCGTCGTGCCCGTCGGCGAGGAAGGCCAGCGCCTCCAGCATCCCGGCCTCGGCGCTGAAACGGCCCCCGGCCACCGCGCTGTACGACGCCGTGCTGCCGCGGGCGATGCCGTACTGCGCGGCGACGGCGTTGTGCACCGAGAGGCCGAATTGCGTGGGCGACAGCGCTTCGCCGCGATCGAGCGCATCAAGCAAGACCACGCTGCGCAGCACGTCGCCGTGGCGCGAGGCGAAGACCATCGGCCGGGTCGCGAAATCCGGCGCCTCGCCCTGCGCGTCCACGTCGAAAGCAACCTGCAGCGCGAGGCGGCCGACGCGTTCGACGCGGCGACGCTGCATGGCTGGCATTGCCGCCAGGGGCGCCTCAAGCGCGCCCTCCGGGCGACGCGGCGCTGCGGCCCAGGCCTGCCACGCTGCGGTGTCGGCGAGGCCCGGCGCCAGCGCGGCCCAATGCTTGATGCGGAAGCCGGTGGTCACGCGGATCGACTCAATCCAGCGAGAAGCCGTCGGCATCCAGCTGCGCTGGGAAGCGCTCGCGATGGCCGCTCAGGCCCTCGGCGCTGAGTACGGCTTCAAGCACTCGAACCTCGGCATCGCCTTCCGCCAGCGGCTGCCCGAGCGCATCAAGCGCCACGGAATCCCCCGAGTAAGCGATGCCGTTGCCGTCTGTACCGACGCGGTTCACGCCAATCACGCAGGCAAGATTCTCGATGGCGCGGGCGCGCAGCAGGGTCTTCCACGGGTAGGCGCGCGCCGCCGGCCAGTTGGCGACGAACAGCGCGAGGTCGTAGTCGAAGGCGCCGGGGCGCGTCGCATCGAAGCGGTTGCGGATGTACACCGGGAAGCGCAGGTCGTAGCAGACCTGCAGGAAGATCCGCCAGCCGCGCCAGTCGACAAACACGCGCCGCTCGCCGGCGGCATAGCGCTCGTGCTCCTTCGCCATGCGGAACAGATGACGCTTGTCGTAGTGGACCAGCGCGCCATCTGGCGTCGCGAACAGCAGGCGGTTGTAGACGCCGGGCGCGATGCCCTCGGCAGCGGCCTGTGCGCCGTCGACGCGCAGCTGCACGCTGCCGCAGACCGCCGCGTCGAGGGCCTTCGCCTGCTCGATGATCCACGCGACCGTCGGGCCCTGCATGTCCTCCGCGCTGGCCAGCGCCTCGTTGCTAAAGCCCGAGGTGAAGGTCTCCGGAAGCACGACCAGATCGGTTCGACCGGCCAAGGGCGCGATCAGGCCGCCGTAGTAGGCACGATTGCCGGCGGGGTCGTGCCAGCGGGTGTCGCCCTGCACCAGAGCGATGCGGAGATCGCGGTCGGGGCCGTTCGTGGCAGCGGGCATCGGTGTGGTGGAGGCAGTCATCGGCGCCGTCTCAGAGTTTCGCCAAACGCTCGATGGCGGCGTCCAGCGTCGCCTCGTTCTTGGCGAAGCACAGGCGGGCGAGGCGCTGGCCGGTCGGTGATGTCTCGTAGAACGGCGATAGCGGGATCGCGGTGACACCCTTCTCGATCGTCAGCCAACGGCAAAACGCGAGATCGTCGAGATCGCTCACCGCCGAGTAGTCGACCAACTGGAAGTAGCCGCCCGGCACCGGTAGCGCCTTGAGCTTCGTGCCGGCGAGCTGCTCGGCAAAGCGATCGCGCTTGGCCTGATAGAACGCGCCGAGATCGTCGTAGTGCGCGGGGTGCTGCTCGATCATTTCGGCAAAGGCCCACTGCGCCGGGGCGAAGGTGCAGAAGGTGTTGTACTGGTGCACCTTACGGAACTCGGCGGTCAGCGCCACCGGCGCGACGCAGTAGCCGACCTTCCAGCCCGTGCAGTGGTAGGTCTTTCCGAAGCTTGAGATCACGAACGCGCGCGCGGCCAGTTCCGGGTAGCGCAACACGCTCTCGTGCAGACGGCCGTCGAACACGATGTGTTCGTAGACCTCGTCCGACAGCAGCAGCACCTGTGGGAAATCGGCGACGAAGCGCTTCAGCTCGGCGACATCGTTCGAATCGAACATCGCGCCCGACGGATTGTGCGGCGTGTTGAACATGAAGAGCCGCGTCTTCGGCGTCACCGCGGCGCGCACCGCGGCCCAGTCGACGGCGAAGGTCTCTGGATGCAGCGGCACATGCACGGCGCGCGCGCCGGCCAGATCAATGGCCGGCTCGTAGCAGTCGTAGCAGGGGTCGAGAACGATGACCTCCTGGCCCGGCCGGACGACGGCCGCGATGGCGTCGAAGATCGCCTCGCTGGCCCCGGAGGTCACCGTGATCTCGGTCTCCGGGTTCGGGCGGTGGCCGTAGCAGCGCAGCGTCTTGTCGGCGATCGCCGTACGCAGCGCCGGGATGCCGGCCATGTGCGCGTACTGGTTCTTGCCCTCGGCCATCGCACGGGCCAGTGCCTCGCGCAGCGGCGTCGGCACGTCGAAATCCGGGAAACCCTGCCCGAGGTTGACCGCGCCGTGCTCGGCGGCGAGCACCGACATCACGGTGAAGATGGTGGTACCGACCTTCGGCAGTTTGGTGTCGATCCGCATTATTTTTTGCCCGGATGGAGAAAGGGCCAGCACATGGCCGGCCCCGGATGATAAACGCGCCACGCGTCGGCAGTCGCCACGAGAGCGCTCAGCATCAGGCCGACATCGCGCCGTCCGATCGCCCGTTGCGCTTCGCCGCATACAGGCGCTGGTCCGCGTGGTCGACGTACGCTCTGAGCTCCATCGATGCCGTGGCGATCATCGATGCGACCCCAATGGACGCGCTGACAAACGCACCCGCGCCGCCAGCACCGTGCGGGATGCGCAGGGAACGCAGGGCCGTTTCGAGCTCCCGCATTGCCTCCTGCGCGGTTGCCTCATCCGTCTCCGGGAGTAACAGGGCAAACTCGTCGCCGCCGAGCCGCGCGGCGAGGTCACGCGGCCGCCGCGCCGCCGCGCGCAGCACCTCGGCGATCTGCCGGAGGCACTCGTCGCCGCGGGGGTGGCCATAGGTGTCGTTATAGGGCTTGAACCAATCGACATCGACAAGCAGCAGCGACAGCGGCTTTCCGCTACGCCGCGAGTCCTTCCACTCGATGTCGAGACGCTGGTCGAACAGACGGCGATTAGCGATGCCGGTCAGCGAGTCGGTCAGGGACAGCGCCTCGAGCTCGCGATGTAGGCGCAGCAGCTCTTCCTCCGCCTTCTTTCGCTCACTGATGTCGAACATGAAGCCGACGAGGCTGTCGACCTCGCCCGCCGAGTTGCGGCGGACGTGAACGACGTCGCGTATCCACACGTAGCTACCGTCCTTGGTCAGTGCGCGGTAGTCGGCCTCGTGGTCGATACCCGCCTGCGACTGCGCCACGCAAAAGTTGACGACCGCATCGCGGTCCTCCGGGTGCATGCGCGTGGCCCAGTCCTGCACATCCTTCCAGCTGTCCTGTGTCCAGCCCAGCAGCGCCTCGATCTGCGGCCCGATGTAGGCGAAGCGCAGCGAGGGCCAGTCGATCTTCCACGGGATCGCCCGGGTGGACTCAAGCAGCGTCTTGTAGACGCCGACGTCGTCCGCGAGATCCTTCTCGTGTGCCTCATGCACCCCGTCCCGCGCGGCGCTCATGCTCGCGGCGCTCCGGGCGGGCGCGAATGCGCCGTGTCCTCGGCGTTCCAGTACCAGTGGAAGAACCCGCCGGTCGCCTGAAGCAGCGTGTGCGTCGTCACCGCGTCGTGCTCGATGTCGCCCCAGCACGCCCGCGCGGAGTTGCGGTTGTTGTGCAGGTCGATGCAGGCCTGACCCGGCACCGCCGGTTTCGGCGGGATGTAGAGCGCCCAGCCGCGCGGCACCCATAGATCGGCCAAGCGGATGCGCGCCAGCTTCGGCCAGTAGCGCCCCACCGAGATCACCAGCGGAAAGCGCGGGTCGGTTGACGCGAAAACATGCGGAAAATCGTGGTGCTCGAGGTCGGTGCAGACCACGCTCAGCAGCTTGTTGCCGGTGTTCTGGTAGGGCGACCAGTGGCCAGCAAACACACCGTACTGGTACTCGACCTGCGAAAGGTCCTCGACGGGGCTGCTCATGCGCACCGCCTCGCCGGGCTTCACCAGCGTGATACCGAAGGCGGCTGCGATGTCGCGAGTGACCCACAGCGGCTCGTAGGCGACGGGGCCTTCCGGCAGCGCGAGCCGCGTCTCGACGCCATAGGGCGGCGTCGGCGTGACGCTGATGACCTCGGGAACGAGGTGCTCGCGACCGACCGCTAGCTCGGGGTCGGTCGGGGCGACGTCCAGCGCCGTGACCCCAGCGGGCAACGCCGCGAGGTAGGCCGGGCGCCCGCCGTCGTTGTAGAGGTAGGGCGTCGCGGCGAGCGACACCGGTTGCGAGAATTTGTCCACCTCAAACAGCGGCGGATCCAGATGGCCTTTGACCATGGCTGCCTCTCCAACATTGAGTGACGCGCGAATGCTAGCAGCGCGCCCGATCACGGCACGGCGCGGGAAACGTGCCGCGCGCCTCAGTTCGTGATCGCTTGACTCAGTTCCACCCAGCTCGGCGGCGTCGGCCACACCGACTCCTGGTGCCCGCCGAGCACGCGCTGCAGGTCGTGGCGGTCGAGCTGAGGGGCGACGTGGCGGAACAGGTCAAAGGCGTAGCGTCGCAGCACGCGCTCCTTCGGCACCACCGCCCAGGCCGTGCACTCGGGCAGCACCGCTGGCGCGGGCAGCACTACGAGGTCGCCGTCGGCGATCGCACTAACCGCCATCTCGGCCAAGATGCCAACCCCCAGGCCTGCGCGCACGTAGGTTTTGATCAGGTCAGCGTCGTGCGCGGTCATTGCCACCGTCGGGTTCAGGCCGACGTCGCTGAAAGCGCGGCGCAGTGAGCTCTCGGGCTGACTGGTGCTGTGGTAACTGACCAGCGGGTGCTGACTCAGCTCGACCAGCGTCGGCGCGCGGCCGATGGCGGCGAGCGGGTGGTCTTTCGGCACCACGACCACACGGCGCCAACGGTACAGCGGGACGGCATGGCCGCCCGGTGGCACGGTGCCCACGCTGCTGACGATGGCGATGTCGGCACTGCCCTTGGCGAGGTGTGGCAGCACGTCGTTGTCGGCGAGCGACTGCAGCTGCACGCCGACCTGCGGGTACTCGCGATTCAGCGCGCCAATGGCCGCCGGCAGCACGAAGCGCGCCTGGGTGTGGGTGGTCGCGATGTGCAGCGTACCAGCCGCCTCGCCGCGCTGGTTGGCGGCGAAGGCGCGGATGTTCGCCGCTTCGGCGACGGCGCGGCGCGCGTGTGCCAGCACGACTTGGCCAGCTTCGGTGATCGACTCAAGGCTGCGGCCCTTACGCTGGAACAGCAGGAAGCCGAGCTCGTCCTCCAGCTGCTTGAGCTGCTTGGAGATGCCGGGCTGGGTGGCGTGCACCTTGTCGGCGGCGGTCGTGATGTTCAGGCCGGCGTCGACAATCGCGATCAGATAGCGGAGCTGGGTCAGGGTCATGAGGCGAAGCCGTTGGACGGGGCCGGCGGCGCGACCGCGCCGGAAGTCCATCCATTCATCGCGATGAAACGATAAAACACGCGAGGCGTCCAGCGAATCGTGATAACCGGGGGTTATATGAACCCACCCGCGCGGCATTTCCAGTGTCCGGACCCGAGGGCCTAGCTTGCCCATACCCGATTCCCCGCGCCTGCCTGCTCATGCCCGTTCCGCTGTTTCCCGCTTTCCTCGACCTCGCCGGCCGCCGGGTGCTGGTCGTGGGCGGCGGTGCGGTGGCACGGCGCAAGGCCGAGGCGCTGCTGGAATCGGGGGCCGACGTGGTGGTCGGCGCGCCGCGGTTGGTGCCCGAGCTGGCCCGCGCGGTGGCCGAGGGACGCCTCGCCCATCGTGCGGGCCCTTTCCATCCGGGCTGGCTGGACGGCGCCTGGCTGGTGATCGCGGCCACGGACGAGCCGGAAGTGAATGCTGCCGTCGCCCGCGAAGCCGAAGCGCGACGGATCTGGGCCAACGTGGTGGACGACGCGCCGCGGTGCTCGTTCCAGGTACCGGCGCGCATCGAGCGCGGCCCATTGCAGGTGGCGATCAGCAGTCGCGGGGAAGCGCCGATGGTCGCGCGTTGGCTGCGCGAAAAACTCGAAACCGAACTCGATCCCTCGCTGGGTGCGCTCGCCGAGTGGCTAGGCAGCAAGCGCGAGGCGCTGCGCGCCCGCTTCCCCGACACCACGCGCCGCCGGCAGGTCATCGAAACCCTGATCCGAGGCCCTGCCGCCGATGCCGTGCGTCGCGGTGACCTCGACGCCGCCGAAGCCGCGTTCACGGCCGCGCTCGCCGAAGACGCCACGCCGCGCGGCCGGGTGATCCTGGTCGGCGCCGGCCCCGGCGACCCGGGCCTGCTGACGCTGCGCGGCCTGCGCGCGCTGAACCAGGCCGACGTCGTACTGCACGACCGCCTCGTCAGTGCCGAGGTGCTCGCCCTCGCCCGTCGCGATGCCGAAAAAATCGAGGTGGCCAAGGAAGCCGGCACCCACCACACCACGCAGCAACGCATCCACGAGCTGCTGCTCGAACACGCGAAGGCCGGCAAGACTGTCGTGCGATTGAAGGGCGGCGACCCTTTCGTGTTCGGCCGCGGCGGCGAGGAGCTTGAAGCCCTGCGAGCGGCTGGTATTCCCTACGAAGTGGTGCCCGGCATCACCGCGGCCGTCGCCTGCGGCGCCTACGCCGGCATCCCGCTCACCCACCGCGACCACGCGCAGTCGCTGCGCCTCGTCACCGCGCACTGCCGAAACTCCATCGACACGCTCGACTGGACCGCACTCGCGCAGGAGCGGCAGACCCTGGCCGTGTACATGGGCGTGCAGGGCCTCGACACCATCCGCGACTGCCTCATCGCCCGCGGCCGCGCGCCCGGCACGCCCTTCGCGCTGATCGAAAACGGCAGCCGCACCAACCAGCGCGTGGTACTCGGCACGCTGTCGGAACTGCCCGAGCGCGCAACCGCCGAGAACGTCCGTTCACCAGCCCTGCTGATCCTTGGCGAGGTCGCCGCGCTGGCGAAGGATCTGCACTGGTTCGGGGCCGCGCCGCTTTCGCCGGCCGGAACGCTTCCCTCACCTGCCCCTACGGCCGCGGAACTCACGCTCGCCGCGTGATGCCGAACCCGTTCCTTTTTTCTCTCCACTCGTCTCTTGGAAGTCCGCCATGGCCCTCTTCGAATCCATCCTCGACACCATCGGCCGCACGCCCATCGTCAAGCTGCATCGCATCGGGCCAAAGCACGTCGACCTCTACGTCAAGGTCGAGGCCTTCAACCCCGGCGGCTCGGTCAAGGACCGGCTGGCGCTCGCCATCGTGCTGGACGCCGAGCAGAAGGGCCTGCTGAAGCCCGGCGACACCATCGTCGAAGCGACCTCGGGCAACACCGGCGTGGCGCTGGCGATGGTCGCGGCCGCGCGCGGCTACAAGTTCGTCGCGATCATGACCGAGACCTTCTCGGTCGAACGCCGCAAGCTGATGCGCGCCTACGGCGCGAAAGTGATCCTGACGCCAGCCGCTGAACGCGGCAGTGGCATGGTGCGCAAGGCGAAAGAACTCGCCGAGAAGCACGGCTGGTTCCTCGCCCGCCAGTTCGAGAACGAAGCCAACCCCGCCTGGCATCGCAACACCACGGGGCCCGAGATCCTGCAGGACTTCGTCGGCAAGCGGCTCGACTACTTCGTCTCCGGTTGGGGCACCGGCGGCACGCTGACCGGCGTCGGCCAGACGCTGAAGCTCGCGCGCCCGAACGTCGAGATCGTCACCTCCGAACCCGCCGCCGCGCAGCTATTGGCCGGCAAGGAGTGGCAGCCGCACAAGATCCAGGGCTGGACGCCGGACTTCGTGCCCGCGGTGCTCGACCGATCGGTGGTCGACCGCAACATCCCCATCGATGACCTCACGGCGCGCGACACCGCGCGTCGCCTCGCCGCCGAGGAAGGCGTGTTCGTCGGGCTGTCGGCCGGCGCGACGCTGGCCGCGGCGCTGAAGGTCGCCGAAGGCGCGCCGGAGGGCTCGGTGATCCTCGCCATGCTGCCGGACACCGGCGAGCGCTACCTCAGCACCATCCTGTTCGAAGGCGTCAACGAAGGCTCGGACGACGAGTGGCTGGCCGCGCTGGACGCCCCGACCACGCCGGCCGCAGCGGGCAAGGCGGCCTGATAGCGAACTTTCATATCTCTTCATCGCGATAAAGGGATGACAAAGCGCCGAGCCCCGCCTACAGTCGCCGCACACACCATCCAGACCGGCTGAGGGACAGGCCCTTTGACGCCGGGGCAAGCACCGACCGCATCCCGCGGCGGCGCGCTGCCAACGCCTGCGGCGGGGCCTTCGGGCTCTTCCGGTCGATGGGTCGACGGGACGCCTGCACGCAGGCGCTCCAGCGGCCGTCACCGGCCGCCGCGAGGGATGGGCTACCGGAGTGCTTCCATGCCGTCCCCCGCCATCGCCCTCGCCTCCCACGACACGCCGCGCGCTGTTGACTCCCGCGCCCCGCGCGGCACCGACGGCGTGCTCGCCAGCACGCTGGCCCTGCGCCACGGCGGCATCCAACGCGTGAACCTGCGCTGGCGGCTGGTCGGTGCCGCCGGC
>JBOFQO010000225.1:0-5904 GCA_051660925.1 Silanimonas sp.
CCCGCCGGGCACCGAGGCCCGCCCCGAGCACTTCCCGAGCCGCAACCGGATCATCGCCGGACTGTCCCTCGCGACCGTCGGCGTCGAAGCCGCGCAACGCTCCGGCGCCCGCATCACGGCGCGGCTCGCGGCGGAAACCGGCCGCGAAGTGTTCGCCCTGCCCGGCGCTCCGGAAAACCTGAAGGCTCGCGGCTGCCACCGGCTGATCCGCGATGGCGCCACGCTCGCGGACGACCCGGCACAGGTGATCGACGCGCTGGCCGCCGGCACCGGTGACGCGATCGGGCGCCTGCGCGCGGCGCTACGGGATCCACCAGCCAGGGAGCGACGCGCGACGCGGCCTGGTAACGGTGAGGTTGCGCATGGCACCGGCACGGAGGACTCGGCGATCGGCGGCGACCTCCTCGATCTCGCGTCGTCCCGCGACGACGCCGGTCGCGTCTGGCAGGCGCTCGGCCAGGAGGGCGCGCGCTTCGATGAATTGCTCGCACGCGCGGGATTGACGTCCGCCACCCTCGCCCCCATCCTGCTGGCCATGGAGTTGGAAGGTCATCTCACGCAGCAGCATGGGGTTTACCTCCCCAGCGGCTCCGCCCCTCCCACACGCGCTGGGCTCCAGCGCAGGCGCTAGGGTGATGAAAGAATCGATCCTCGACGTACTGCTCTACCTCTTCGAACACTACTTCAGCGACGACGCCGACCTCGTCCGCGACCGCGACTCCCTCCAGAACGGCCTGCTCGAAGCCGGGTTCAGCCCCGCCGAGATCCACAAAGCCTTTGAATGGCTGGATGAGCTCGCCGAACAGCGCCCCGCCATCGCCAGCGCCCGCCTCGACGGCCCGGTGCGCCTGTACACCGCCCCGGAGTACGCCAAGCTCGATGCCGAGGGCGTCGGCTTCCTGATGTTCCTCGAGCAATCCGGCGTGCTGAACGCGGAGCAGCGCGAGCTGGCGATTGACCGCGCGATGGCGCTCGACCAGGACGACGTCGACCTCGACGACCTGAAGTGGGTGGTGCTGATGGTGCTCTTCAACCAGCCAGGGGCTGAGGCGGCCTACGCCTGGATGGAGAACCTGATGTTCGGCGACGAGCCCGTCCCGACGCACTGAGCCGCACCGCCGCGACCCCCGCGGCTTCCCTTGACCCATCGTTCACGGGCATTCTTCCGTGAACGCCGCGGTGTGCGCGGCGATCCCCCCCTTCCTTTGGAGCTCGGGCATGGAAAACGCCCTGTGGTACTACGTGAACGCCGACCGCCAGCGCCAGGGGCCGGTACCAACGTCGACGATCCGCGAGCTGGCGGCGGCCGGCACGCTGAACGCCCGGACCCTCGTCTGGCGTCAGGGCATGCCGCAGTGGCAGGCGCTCGAACAAGTCGCCGCCGGGCTGGGGGTCACGCTCGCCTCGACGCCCCTGGCGGCGCCACCGTCGCCCCCGCCGGCGTCGCGTGTCGACGATGCGGCGCCGACCGCCGCCCGGTCGACCGCCTTCGACCCCGACGCCACACGTGTGCTGCGCGCCGAACCGCGCCTGGCGGAGATGCCGGGCGCCCAGGGCCTCTCGGAACCGAAACGCGCCGAACCGATCGCGGCCTACCCCGACGCGGCGGTGCAGCAGGCGTACGCCGCGCAGGTCGGCGCCGATCCGCAGGCGCGCCGGACCCTGCACGGCGACGGGCACGTGGTCTACGCCGGATTCTGGAAGCGCTTCGCCGCGAACTTCATCGACAGCTTCCTCGTCGGCATGGTCGGCGGCGTCATCGGCGGGATCATCGGTGCGCTGTTCGGCCTGGCGATGCTCGGCGGCGGCGCCGACCCGCTGACCGGGTCGATGCTGTCGAACGGACTGAACTTCGTCATCGGCATCGTGCTCGGCCTGCTGTACTACGGCGGTTTCCATTCGTCGTCCTCGCAGGCGACACCGGGCAAGCTGCTGATCGGCATCAAGGTGGCGCGCGGCGACGGTGACCGGCTGACGCCGGTGCGCGCCGGCGCACGCTTCCTCGCGACCTACATCAACATCTTCACTCTCGGCATCGGCTGGCTGCTGGCGGCGTTCACCGAGCGCAAGCAGGCCTTGCACGACTTTATCTGCGACACCATCGTGGTCGACCGCTGGGCCTACACGGAATTCCCCGAGCGGCAGACCGAAGCCTTGGGCGGCTGCGCCATCGCGGTGCTGGTGATCGCCGGCCTGCTGATCCTCGGCACCATCGTCGCGACGATCGCGCTGATGGCGGCCCTCGGCTCGGGAGGCTGGAACTGATGTCGTCGCCGACGTGGTACTGCGTCAACGCGGCGCGCGAGCGTCTCGGCCCAATGGCGGCCGAGGAGATCCGCCGCCGCTTCGAGGCCGGCGAGTTGCAGCGCCGCAGCCTGGTCTGGCAGAGCGGCATGCCGCAGTGGGTGCCGCTGGAGCAAATGGCCGGCGAACTCGGCATCGCTCTGGCTGCCGCGCCGCCATCAATGCTCGAGGCGCCGACGATTGCGGCGACGCCACAGGCTCCCAGCGCGACCATCGCGCCGGCGCCGACGGCACAGCCGGCAACCGACGCAGCGCTGGCGCAGGCCTATGCGGCCAGTTCACGCGACGCGTCCGCCACGGGCAGCTTGGTTGGCAACGACGTCGTCGATGCCGGCTTCTGGAAACGCGCGGCGGCATTGCTGATCGACAGCCTGATCCTCACCGTCGCCTTCTACGCGGTCTTCTTCCTGCTGCTGCTGATGGTCGGCGCCGGCGCCAGTGGATTCATGACCATGTTCGAAGCCAGCGCGACCGGCCAGCCGCCGTCCGGACCGCTGCTGGTCGTCTTCATCGTGGGCGGGTACGTGGTGCCGTTCGTGATGCGATGGGCTTACTTCACTTTCTTCACCGCGTCGTCCTGGCAAGGGACACCGGGCAAGCGTGCGGTTGGCATCAAGGTGGTCGATCTCGACGGCAGGGCCATTACCAAGAGCCGCGCGACCGGCCGCTGGTTCGCCGCGGCGCTGTCCTACCTCACCTTCTACATCGGCTTCCTGTTAGCGGCTTTCACCGACCGCAAGCAGGCCCTGCATGACATGGTCGCGGGCACGCGTGTCGTCGACCGCTGGGCCTACACGGACCAGCCCGAGCGCCAGCAGCGCGGCCTCGGCGGCTGCGCCATCGCGGCGCTGGTCGGCATCGGCCTGCTGTTCATCGTGTTCACGGTGGGCATCATTGCCGCGATCTCGATGCCGGCCTACCAGGACTACACGCAGCGGGCGAAGATCAGCGAGGTGGTGAACGAGGGGCGCGGCATGACCGTCGCGATCGACGAGTTCCTGCTCGCCACCGACCGCTGCCCGGCCACGCTTGAGGAAGCCGGTCTCGTGGCACCGTCCAGTGCCCTCGTGCAGGCGACGAACCTCGGCGAGATCGACGCCGGCCAATGCAGCCTTCGCTTCACCCTGGGCGGCTCCCAGGCCGGCGCCTACGACGGCGAGTACCTGTGGCTCTCGCAAGACGGCGAGGGTGGTTGGGACTGCGGCGGCAGCATGGAAGACAAGCTGCTTCCGCTCGACTGCCGGGGCTGAACTTGACACCACCGCCACGGCGGTGCCCCTAATGAAAAAAGGAAGGCCCGCCGCATGGCGGGCTTTCGCCCCTTCGCGCGGCCCTCCGCGCGCGGCCCTCACGGTAAGCCGGACATGGCCAAGAACCTCCTCATCGTCGAATCGCCCGCCAAGGCGAAAACCATCAACAAGTACCTGGGCAAGGACTTCCAGGTGCTGGCCAGCTACGGCCATGTCCGCGACCTCGTGCCCAAGGAAGGCGCGGTCGACCCCGAGCGCGGCTTCGCCATGCGCTACGAGCTGATCGAGAAGAATGAGAAGCACGTCGACGCGATCACCAAGGCCGCCAAGGACGCCACGAGCATCTACCTCGCGACCGACCCGGACCGCGAGGGTGAGGCCATCAGCTGGCACATCGCCGAGATTCTGAAGGAGCGCAAGCTGCTGAAGGACAAGACCCTTCACCGCGTGGTGTTCACCGAGATCACGCCGCGCGCCATCCGCGAGGCGGTCGAGCATCCGAGGAAGGTCAGCGACGAGCTGGTCAACGCGCAGCAGGCACGGCGCGCGCTCGACTACCTCGTCGGCTTCAATCTGTCGCCGCTGCTGTGGCGCAAGGTGCAACGCGGGCTCTCCGCCGGCCGCGTGCAGTCGCCGGCGCTGCGCATGATCGTCGAGCGCGAAGAAGAGATCGAAGCCTTCAAAGCGCGCGAGTACTGGTCGATCGCCGCCGAGGCCGCGCACCCGAAGCAGGCCTTCACCGCGAAACTGACGCGGCTCGATGGCAGCAAGGTCGAGCAGTTCACGATCACCGACGGCAAGACCGCCGAAGCCGCCCGCGCGCGCATCGCCAAGGACGCGCAGGGGATGCTGGTCGTCACCGACGTCGAGAGCAAGCAGCGCAAGCGCCGCCCGGCGCCGCCCTTCATCACCTCGACACTGCAGCAGGAGGCCGCGCGCAAGCTCGGCTTCTCGACCAGCCGCACCATGCGCGTGGCGCAGAAGCTCTACGAGGGCGTGGCGCTCGGGGACGAGGGCACGGTCGGCCTGATCAGCTACATGCGAACCGACGGCGTGAACCTCTCGGCCGAGGCCGTGGCCGAGATCCGCGACGTCATCGCCCGCGATTTCGGCACCCAGGCCCTGCCCGACAAGCCGAACGCCTACCAGTCGAAGTCAAAGAACGCTCAAGAAGCGCACGAAGCCATCCGCCCGACCTCGGCCCTGCGGACGCCAGCGTCCGTCGCGCGCTTCCTCGCCGACGACGAGCGCCGCCTGTACGAACTGGTGTGGAAGCGCACGCTGGCGTCGCAGATGGTGCCGGCCACGTTGAACACCGTCTCGGTCGATCTGGCCGCCGGCAGCGCGCATGGCTTCCGCGTCAGCGGCACGACGGTCATCGACCCCGGCTTTCTCGCCGTCTACGAGGAAGGCAAGGACGCGAAGGGCGAGGAGGACGACGAGGAGGGCCGCAAGCTGCCGGAGATGAAGCCCGGCGATCGCGTCCCGCTGACCGAGGTCACCACCACCCAGCACTTCACCGAGCCGCCGCCGCGTTTCTCCGAAGCCTCGCTGGTGAAGGCGCTGGAAGAGCACGGCATCGGCCGTCCTTCGACCTACGCCAGCATCATCCAGACCCTGCTGACCCGCGAGTACGTGTTCCTCGACGCGCGGCGTTTCCGCCCGAGCGACGTCGGCCGTGCCGTGGCGAAATTCCTGTCGGCGCACTTCACGCAATACGTCGACTACGACTTCACTGCGAAGCTCGAGGACGAGCTCGATGAGGTCTCGCGCGGCGAGGCCGAGTGGGTGCCTCTGCTCGAGAAATTCTGGAAGCCGTTCTCGAAGACCGTCGAAGAGAAGGGCGAGAGCGTCGAGCGCAGCGAGGCCTCGGGATCGCGCGTGCTGGGCGTCGACCCGGCGAGCGGCAAGCCGGTGTCCGTGCGCCTCGGTCGCTACGGGCCCTTCGCGCAGATCGGCACCGCCGAGGACGAGGACAAGCCGAAGTTCGCCAGCCTCCGCGGCGGGCAAAGCATGCATACGATCTCCCTCGAGGAGGCCATCAAGCTGTTCGAGCTGCCGCGCACGCTCGGTGAGTCGAAGGGCGAGCCAGTGACCGTGGCGGTGGGCCGCTTCGGGCCCTTCGCCAAGCGCGGCCCCGTCTACGCTTCGCTGGGCAAGGAAGACGACCCGTACACGATCAGCTTCGAGCGCGCCGTCGAGCTGATCGAAGCGAAGGAACTCGCCATCGCCAACCGCATCATCAAGAAGTGGGACGAGGCCGGCATCGAGGTGCTCAACGGCAAGTACGGGCCGTACATCACCGACGGCAACAAGAACGGCAAGGTCCCGAAGGACCGCGAGCCGGCCT
>JBOFQO010000226.1:0-1820 GCA_051660925.1 Silanimonas sp.
TGGCCGCCGTCGGCGACGGGATGATCGGCACACCCGGCATCGTGGCGCGGCTCTCGGGCGCCATCGCCAAGGCCGGTATCAGCCTGCGTGCGATCGCGCAGGGCGCCAGCGAGCGCAACGTGTCGCTCGCCGTGCGTGACGCCGACGCCGAGCGCGCGCTGCGCGTCGCGCACACGGCCTTCTGGCTTTCCCGGCAGACGGTGTCGATCGGCCTGATCGGCCCGGGCAATGTCGGCGGCGCCCTGCTGCGCCAGCTGCTCGAAGCGCAGCCGCGGCTAAAGGCCGAGCGCCAGCTCGACCTGCGCATTCGCGCCGTGGCGAACTCGCGGAAGATGCTGCGCTCGGAGACGACGCTGGCCTCGCTCGATCTGGAACGCGGCGAAGCGCTCGATCTCGAGGCCTTCGCGAAGCACGTCAAGAGCGAGCACATCCCGCACGCGATGATCGTCGACTGCTCGGGCCGTGCCGACATGGCGGAGCGCTACGAGGGCTGGCTGGCGCAGGGCATCCACGTCGTTACGCCTTCGAAGCACGCCGGCAGCGGCGACGCAGCGCGATTGGCGGCCCTGCACCGCGCCGGCGCGAAATCCGGCGCGCGCTTCCGCTACGAGGCCACCGTCGGCGCCGGCCTGCCGGTGGTGATGACCCTGCGCAACCTGATCGACACCGGCGACACGCCGCGCAGCATCGCCGGGCTGTTCTCCGGCACCCTGGCCTGGCTGTTCAATCACTACGACGGCTCGCGGCCGTTCTCCGAGCTGCTCGCCGAAGCGCGCGCCGCCGGCTACACCGAGCCCGACCCGCGCGACGACCTTTCGGGCACCGACGTGGCGCGCAAGGCGGTCATTCTTGCTCGCGAAGCGGGCTGGCCGCTGTCGCTCGACGGCGTCGACGTCGAGAACCTCGTGCCCATCCAACTGCGCGACGTTCCGTTGCCGGAGTTTCTGCAGCGCCTGGGCGAATTCGACGCGCCCATGGCCGAGCGCCTCGCGACCGCGAAATCCGAAGCGAAGGTGTTGCGCTACCTCGCCGAAGTCGATGCGACGGGTCGAGCGAGCGTGTCGCTGCGCGCCGTCGAAGCCGCGCATCCCGCCGCCTCGGCACAGGGCACCGACAACCTGTTCGCCTTCCACAGCGCGCGCTACCACACGCGTCCGCTGGTAGTGAAAGGGCCGGGCGCGGGCCCCGACGTAACCGCGGCTGGGGTGTTCGGCGACATCCTCGCGATCGCCTCGCACCTCGGGGCCAAGCTGTGAGGGTTGCGACGGCGTTCGCTCCGGCCAGCAGTGCCAACCTCGGCCCCGGCTTCGACCTGCTGGGGCACAGTCTCGACGGCTGGCGCGACCTCGCCGTCGTGCGCCGCATCGACACGCCCGACGTCCGCATCGAGGCCATCGAAGGCGTGGTCACCGCGCTGCCGGAACGCGCGCAAGACAACACCGCCGGCGCCGCGCTGATCGCGATGCGCGCGGCGCTGTCGCTGCCCTTCGGCTTCGCGGTGCGGCTGCGGAAGGGCATCCCGCTTGGCTCGGGCCTCGGCGGTTCGGCGGCGTCCGCGGTCGCAGCCGTTGTGGCGGCCAATGCGCTGCTCGACGCGCCGCTGCCGCGCGAGGCGCTGTACCCGTTCGCGCTCGATGGCGAAGCCGTGGCCAGCGGCAGCCGGCACGGCGACAACATCGCGCCGTCGCTGCTCGGCGGGCTGGTCGCCGCCTTCCACGGCGACGACGCCGCACCGGTCCGGCTCCGCGCTCCCGAGTGGCTGCACGCCGCGGTGGGGCATCCGGCCGTCGGGCTGGACACCCGGGTCGCACGCGCGGCAC
>JBOFQO010000227.1:0-13913 GCA_051660925.1 Silanimonas sp.
GACCTGCAGCTCGTAGCGCCCGGGGGCACGGTTCCTGACGTCGATCATCACCGTGAAGCCGCGGCGGTCGCGGCGGCGGTCCTCGGTGAACACCCACAGCGCCTGCACCGGACGGCCGTCGAGTGTCACCGGCAGCGCAGCGGCGAGGCAGCGCAGCGTGTCGGCGCTCGCTCGCGGCTCAAGGCGCCAGTCGACGTCGACCGCCGCGCTGCCATTCGTTGCAGCCGGCGTCCCCTTGGCGACGGTTGCCGTGGACGACGCGAGGTCCCGGCAGCGCGCGAGCTCCGCGTCGTGCCAGTGCGGCACGTACGGGATAAAGAGCCGCGCGTAGGGCGGGCGGATCACGGCGGAGGGCAGCGCGGGCACGCGCAGCACCTCGTCCGGTGCCAACTGGTCGAGGTAGTGCGGTGCGCGGAGCGCGTGGTGCTGGCCGGACACCAGGCTCGGGAAGTCGCCCTTGAGCACGCCGCCCACGCCCATGCGCTGCAGTGTGGGAACGGCGAAGACGGCGAGAAGGAGCGCGAACACCAGCAGCGCCACGGCCAGGGTGCCCTTCAGCGAGCGGCGCCCTCCGGAGAGACGATGCACCATCATCTGCAGGCCGAGGTTGCCGTCGGCCGTGAGTCCGAGCGCGGCGTAGGGCCTCAGCACGCGCGCGGTCCACGGCAGCGGAGGCAGGTTCTTTTTGCCGCGGTGGTTGTCGACGAGGGTGGCCACCAGCGAGGGCAGGAGCGCGGTCCCGAGAACGACCATCATCGTCCCGTCGACATCGATGCGGCCACCGCTCAGCGCATCGGTCGCAAGCGCGACGCCTGCGGCGACCAGCGCCATCAGCACGAGCACGGCCATGATCTTCACCAGACCCAGCGACATCGCGAACACCAGCGTGGCCGTGTCATCGAGGTCGGCGATGCGGCGCGGCAAGGCCGCCCAGCGCTCTGCCACCAGAGCGCGCTGTGCCGGCCCCAGCGTGTGCGTGCGCCCGAGGCTGCCCATCGGGTCAATGGAATTCAGGCCGACCGCGGCGGCCCAGAAGGCGCGGACGAGCAGGTGCGCGAGGAAGCCGACGGCCAGGGCCAGCACGCCGGCCTGCACGTAGCCGCCCAGCGCCGACCATAGCGCGAGGGCATCCGGCGACAGGCGCAGGAAGATGTCGAACAGGCTGCGCTGCAGGCTGACGTAAAGCTGGAACAGCGCGAAGACCGAAGCGCCGGAGAGCAGCACTTCGATTTCCCACGTCGGCGTGGTGCGCGGCGGCAGGCCGTCCTGCGGAGTTGGAGAGCTCATGGCGTCGCCATCGGGTGCGGGCCGCCACGCTGCCATGCGTTCAGGCTTCCGGCAATCGCCGCCGGTCGTCCTCGGGGAAGGGGTACTCCATGTGCGCGGCGGTGGCGCGCGCCAGCGCGGCACCGAAATCGGCTTCGATGAGCTTCAGCGAAAGGTCGATGCCGGCGCTGATGCCCGCCGAAGTCGCCAGCCGGCCGTCGAGGGTCCAGTGCCGATCGCGCTGAACCTGCACGGCAGGCCAGTCGCGGGCCATCCAGTCGAGACTCTTCCAGTGCGTCGTGGCGCGGAGGCCATCCAGCTGCCCCGCTTCCGCGAGCAGCAGGCTTCCGGTGCAGACCGAGGCCAGCCGCCGCGGCTGCGGCGCAGCGTCGCGAAGCCAGGCGACGAAGCCCGCGTCCTTCAGCAGCGGGCGCACGCCGTAGCCGCCCGGCACCAGCAGCGTGTCGAGCGACGCGGGATCGAGGTCGGCAATCGTGCCGTCCGTCTGCACCTTCAGCCCGCCGCGGCAATGGACGAGGCCAGGCCTTACCCCGGCCACGATGACCTCGTAGGGCGAGTTCGTCTCGCGCCGCGTCGGTTCGTCGAGGCGCAGGGTTGAGAACACCTCGAAGGGCCCGGCGAAGTCGAGCACCTCGACCTCGTCGAACACGAGGATTGCGACGCGGCGGCGTGCGTCGCCGTGGATCGATTCGGCGGCGGGCGCGCGCTCGGCCACGCCCGGCCTCAGCCCTGGTTCGCCGCGATGAAGCGGTCGATCTTCGCTTCCAGCACCGACAGCGGGATCGAGCCGTCCTCCAGCACCGCAGCGTGGAAGGCCTTGATGTCGAAGCGATCGCCGAGTGCCCTCTCGGCACGCGCGCGCAGCTCAAGGATCTTCAGCTCGCCGATCTTGTACGCGAGCGCCTGTCCGGGGATGGCGATGTAGCGCTCGGCCTCGGAGACGGCCTCGGTGTCGGTTGTCGCCGAGTTGTCCTTCATGTAGGCGATGACCTGCTCGCGCGTCCAGCCTTTGCTGTGCAGGCCGGTGTCGACGACGAGGCGGATCGCGCGCCACAGCTCGGCCTGCAGGCGGCCGAAGTACTGGTAGGGCGTGTCGTAAGCGCCGAGTTCCTTGCCCAGCGATTCGGCGTACAGGCCCCAGCCTTCGGAGAACGCCGTCTCGCCGCCGAAGCGGCGGAACATCGGCAGGCCGGTGAGCTCCTGCTGCAGTGCGAGCTGGAAGTGGTGGCCGGGCACGGCTTCATGCAGGTACAGCGCGTCGCGGTCCCAGTTCTTGCGGCTCGGCAGGTCGTGCGTGTTGACGTAGAACACGCCCGGACGCGATCCGTCCTGGCTCGGGCGCTGGTAGCTGCCGCCAGCGGCCGACGCGGCGCGGAAGGCCTCCACCGGGCGGATTTCGAAGCCGGCCTTCGGCACCAGCGAGAACAGTTCCATCGCACGTGGGTCGATGCGCTCGCGCAGGCTGTTGTAGTCGGCCAGCAGGGCCTCTTCGCTCGGGTACTCGAACGTCTTGTCGGTGGTCATATGGACAAAGAAGTCCTGCAGGCTGCCTTCGAACTGCACCTGCTTCATCACCTCGCGCATCTCGCCCTGGATGCGCGCCACTTCCGACAGGCCGATGTCGTGGATCTGCGCCGGCGTCAGGTCGGTGGTGGTCTGCGTCTTTGCCATGTAGGCGTACCAGGCCTGGCCGTCGGGCAGGGCCGACAGCGCGACCGTCTCGCGGGTCTTCGGCAGGTAATCCTCGGCGACGAAGCGGCGCAGCTCGCGATACGCCGGCATCAGCTGCGTCTCGATCAGCGTCCGGTACTCGGCGCTCAGGCGCTCGCGATCCGCGGCGGGGACGCCGTCCGGGAACTTGGCGATCGGCTGCCAGAACAGCGTGTCCTCAGCCTGGTCCTTGATCAACGCATCGAGCTGCGGCAGCACCTTCTCCATCAGCACGCGCGGCTGCACGACGCCGCTTTCCATGCCTTCACGCATGTTGGCCTGCATCGAGGTGAACAGCACCGGCAGACGCGAGGCGCGCTTCAGCCAGTTCTCGTAGTCCTGCGTGGTCTTGAACGGCTGAGCGTTGGTACCAGAGCCGAGCTGAGCGAACAGCGAGGCCATGTTGTAGAACTGATTCAGCGGTTGCTGCCAGGCCGGGAAGCGTTCGCCTTCCACTTCCAAGGCGAGGTCGCGCTTCAGGATCTCGACGCTCAGGCGACGCTGTGGCGACAGTGCCTCAAGGTCGACGGCCTCGACGCGCGCCAGCCACGCCTTGTTGAAGGCTTCCGATGCGGCGCGGCTCTCGGCGCTGAAGAGGTCGGGCAGCTGGTCGTTGTAGCGGGCGTCGCCGACGAAGGTGGCGCGCAGCGGCGAGAGCTTCAGCGAGTCTTCCCAGAACTCGGCGAACAGCGCATCGGCGGCCGCATCGGCCGGCGAGGGCGCGACGCTCGACGCCGCCGTGGCGGGCGTTGCGGGCGCAGCGTTTGCTGGGGCAGCGGCGAAGGCCGGCGCACTGGCGAGCATCAGCGCGAGGGCCAGGGCGAGGGGCGCGGGGCGCAAGGTCATGGCGGCATTCTCCGGGGTCGGGCAAACCCCGAGCTTCCGTGGACGCTGCGGCGCCCGCATGGGCCTGAGGTCACGGTGGGCGGCGCGGCGCGGGTCAGCTCTGCGCGGCGCTCATCCGCAACTGCTCGGCACGTTCCCGGCCGAGCCACGCGGTGAAGGCGCGCCGCGACAGATAGATCAGCGGGATCAGCGCGATCGCGGCCGCGAGCTTGTAGCCGTAGTTCACCGTGCCGACCGCCAGCCACAGCGTGGTCGGCCACGCCTGCGGGCCGATCACGAAGGCGATGTAGAGCACGACGAAGCTGTCGATGAACTGCGACACCGCCGTCGAGCCGGTGGCACGCAGCCACACCCAGCGTTCGCCGGTCAGGCGGCGGATGCGCACGAACACCGCGACGTCGATCAGCTGGCCGACCAGGAAGGCGACGGTCGAGCCGAGGATCGACCACAGGCCTTGCCCGAAGATCGCCGCGAAGGCCGCCTGCTGGTCCGGCACGCCCTGTGCGCTGGCGGCACCCACCCACCAGCCCGCCGGCACCAGCGCGATCGCGACGTAGGCGAAGGCGAAGGCGTAGAGGATCAGGCCCACCGACAGCAAGCTGATGAAGCGCACGCCGCGCTTTCCGTAGAACTCGTTGACGAGGTCGGTCAGCACGAAGATCAGTGGCCACACCAGCACGCCGGCCGTGAAGGACAGCGAGCCGCCCTGCCCGAACAGTGACCACTCGAAAGGCGCCACGCCGAGCGTGTCTTCGAGCGCAAAGATCTTGACGCCGATCAGGTTCGCCAGCACGGCGTTGACGGCGAAGAACGCCGCCAGCATCAGGAACAGCCGCGTCGCGCGGTCGCCGAGCAGGCTCATGGGCGCGGCGGTTCGAAGGGCACCTCGTCGGGCGCGACGGCGCCGCCGGAGATGATGAAGGCCATCGCTTCGTCGAAGGTCCACTGCGTTGGCGTCAGCCGTTCGACCGGAACGATCTCAAGGTAGCCCGACGTCGGGTTCGGCGTGGTCGGCACGTACACCGCCGCCAGCGCGCGGCCGGTGCCTTCCTCGCGCAGCGTGCGGGTGACGAAGCCCACCACCTTCATGTCGCGGTTCGGGAAATCGATCAGCACCACGCGTTGGCCATCGCCACCCGGCGGGTGCTGCAGCAGGTCGAGCAGTTTCCGCGCGCTGGAGTAGACGACGTTGACCAGCGGCACGCGCGCGATCAGCCCTTCTGTCCAACGCAGCGCGGTCTGCCCGACGACGCGGCGCGTCAACGCGCCGACGCCGATGATGATCAGCACGGTGCCGACCAGCGCGACCACCGGCAGCACCCAGGGGTGCGTGGCCCATCCGAAGAGTTCGGGCTGCACGCTGGCCAGCCCGCCGAGCAGCGGCCCCACCCACGGGCGCGACAGGTCGGAGAGCAGCGTGAACAGCAGGCTCACCACGAACCACGCCAGCCAGAGCGGCAGCAGGGTGAGCAGGCCAGTGAGGAACCAGGTACGGAGATTGCGCATGCCGCGATCGTAGCCGGCCCGGCCCGGCTCAGCGTGGTCGGCGCGGCGAGGCGTCCAGTAATTCGTCGAGCGACACGTCACGCACCAACCGGAAGCCGAGATCGTCCTGTCCGCGCTCGTCTCGGGCGGCCTGCGTTGCGCCAGCGCGTGCCTGTGCCACGGTGGTGCGCCAGCCGCCGCCCGCCGTCTGCCGTCCTCCCGCCAGCCACTCGCGGACGTTGCCGCCGACATCGACGAGGCCGAGGCCGGAGGCTTGGCCGCTGCCCACGGGCACGGTGCCCTCGCGACGGTCGCAGTTCAGCCGCGTGCCGGCGCAGTCGCCCGCGGCGCCTTGGCTCAGCTGGCCCCATTCGGCGGCCGTCGGCAGGCGATAGCGCACGCCGTCGCGCTGCCCGCGCCACTGCGCATAGGCCTCGGCGTCAGCCGCGGTGACGCAGACCGCCGGGTCGCGCGCGGTCTGCGCGAAGCCGGGGCTGCTCCAGGTGCGGCGTTCGAGGAAGCCGCCGCGGCAGCGCGACACCGGACGGCCCGTGGCTTGCACGAAGGCAAGGAAATCGCCGCGCGCCACTTCCGTTTCCATGGCCGCGAGGCCAGTGCGCGATTCGGTGGGTGCGGCGACGAGGCGCATGGCCGGGCCGCGGCCATCGATGCGCGCGCCGGGGCGCGGGAGCAGGGCCACGCGGGCGGCGCGGATCGCGTCGGCGAATCGCGCCTCGTCGAGGCCGTAGAGGGCAATCTCGTCGGTCGCGCGCTTCAGCTCTCGAGCGCTGCGCCGTTCGGCCGCGTCGGCGAGCCGCTTCTCGACCGCCGTCGCGCGCGCGTCGACGAGCGTGGTCCACGCCGCGCTCTGCTGCAGGTCGGCCTGTTCGACGTAGCGCTGCGCGCGCTGCCACAGCGCACCAGCATTGGCGCCGTCGTCGGCATCCAGGGCTTTGTCGATCTGTGCGCCGAAGGCGGCGATGAGCGCCGCTTCGAGTCGAGGCAGCTCCGGGTCGCGAGGGGCCAGCGTGCGCGCCGCCAGCAGGGACTCGACGGCGTTGTCGCCCGCCGGCGTCGACAGGCGCAGGCGCGCGATCTGCCGCTGCGCCGCAGACAGCTCGCGGGCCGCCGGGACACGCGGGTCGTAGGCCAAGGCCTGCGATCGGAAGCTGGAGTCCACCGGCGCGGCGGCGGCCTCGGCCGCGGGCTCGTTGGGGTCTGCCGCCACCGGCGCCGTCTCGGCCGGCGTTGGCGTTGCGCGCGCGTCGTCCGCGTCGACGCTGCCTGGCGCGGGCGCGCTGCCGGCCGCGACCGCCACCGAGCCGATCGGGTCTTCGATGCGCGTCGGCGCGCTTCCGTCGATGGTCAGGAAATCCGGCATCCGCTCGCGTGAGGCCATCCACCACGCCGCGCCAGCGGCCAGCGCGAGCGCCGCCGTGCCGACGCCGAGCCAGCGTGCGACCGGGCGGCCGACCGAAGGCTGCTCACCTGTCACGCGACCGACCGCCGGCGCGGCTCGCTCGGGCGTCGCCTCGGTCGTTGCTGGACCGAGGCGATGCCGACGCTCGAGCTCGTCGAGCGCGCTGAGCATCTGCTCAGCGTTGCGGAAGCGCTGCTCCTTCGTCTTGGCCATGGCCAGCGACATGAAGGGCTGCCAATGCCGGCGATTGCTCGGCAGCGGCGGGATCGGATCGTGCGCGTGCATGACCGCGAGCGCCAGCGCGTCGTTGGCCTGGAAGGGCAGGTGGCCGGTGACCATCTCGTAGGCCAGGACGCCGACGGCGTAGAGATCGGCGCGCCCGTCGACGTTGTCGCCGCGCGCCTGCTCGGGGGCCATGTAGGCGGCGCTGCCCACAGCGAAGCCGACGTTGGTGATGCGCGTCGAGCTGCGGAACGGCAGGGCGATGCCGAAATCGGCCAGCACCGGACGGTCGGCGTTGTCGAAGAGGACGTTTTCCGCCTTGACATCGCGATGCACAATGCCACGCGTGTGTGCGTAGCCGAGCGCGGACAGCAGTGAACGCAGCACCGCGATGATCCGCGGCTCGTCGTTGCGCAGGTCGCGCTGGCCGAGATGCCCCTTCGAGAGGTAGGGCATCACGTAGTACATCAGCCCTTGTGGTGAGCGGCCCACTTCGTAGATGCCGACGATGCACGGGTGCTCAAGTTTCGCGATCGTCCGCGCCTCTTGTTCGAAGCGTTGCTTGCTGATCTCGTCGCGGAGAATCTCCGGCGCGGTGATCTTGATCGCCACTTGGCGATCCAGCGATTCCTGCACCGCAAGGTAGACGAAGCTCATCCCGCCCTTGCCGATGCGGCGCATCACCCGGTAGCCGGGGATGTCCGGCATCACCGACGTGAGCAGCGCCGACAGTTCTTCCGGCGACATCTCCTCGTCGGGTGACGGCGTGAAGCGGAGGATGGCCATGGGCGGCATCGGACGGGGGGTGCGGGCGTTCAGCTTCGCGCGTCACTGGGGGGCTGTCCAGCGCCGCGGCCCGCGGATTCCGCGCGGTAGCGGCCGAGATTCAGGCCCTTGTCGTGCCGTTGCGGTCCGGCGTGTGAACCCCGTCACGTTCCGCAGCAGCGTCCGGCCGCACGCGCGGCTTCAGCCGCACATAGAGCTGCTTGCGCACGTGGGCGACCACGTCGCCCGAGGCGTCGACGATCGGGCAGTCCATCCAGCGCAACACCTTGCCGCCGTCAGCCGCCGCAGCGCGCAGCTCGGCGAGCAGGGCGTCGGTGACCTCGAAGCCGCAGCGCACCGTACCGCGGCCCGGCTTCACGAATTCGATCTCGCCGGCCTTGTCCCAGACGACGTAGTCGGGGCCGAGCGCGCGCATCACGAGGATCATCCAGAACGGGTCGGTCATGGCGAACAACGAGCCGCCGAAGTGCGTGCCGACGTAGTTGCGGTTCCACGGCCGCATTCGCAGCTCGACCTCGGCGCTCCGCCAGTCGCGGCCGAGGCGGGTGACGTGGATGCCGCTGAAGGCGAAGGGCGGCCAGAAATTGAGAACGTGGCGGAGAACGCCTGGTGACATCAGAACAGCACCGAGGCCATCTTCCGCCGGTACGTGCCGACAAGGTCCTCGTCGTCGACCACGCGGAAAGCGTCGATCAGGGCCTTTTTCGGCAGGCCGTCCTCGTAGCCGCGGTTCCGCTTCAACATCTCAAGAAACTGCGCGAGGCCGGCTTCGGACTCGCCCTCGACGAGGCAACGCGCGCCGAGCAGGTGGCGGGCGCGCAGGTCGTCGGGGTTCGCCGCGATCGCCTGCTCCAGCACGACGGCCGGCGGCGCGTCCTTCAACAGCGCGGCGAAGCCGAGCCGCGCGCGCGCCTTCACCGCGCGGTCGTCAGTGGCGAGGTTGGCCGGCAATCCATCGAGCAGGCCTTCCGCTTCCGCGGCGGCGCCGACTTTCAGCAGCGCCAGCGCGAGGTCGAGCTTCAGCGCGTCGTCGCCGGGTGCATCGGCGACGGCGTGGCGCAGGCGGATCACCTCCGTCTCAGGATCGATCGGTGCCGCTTCGACAGTCTCCGGTTCGGCCGCGGCGGCCGGCGTGATGCCGTGCTGGGCGAGGAACTGCCGCAGCTGGCCCTCGGGCAGCGCACCCGGGAAGCCGTCGACGATCTGGCCGCCTTTCAGCAGCATCACCGTCGGCACCGAGCGGATCTGGAAGTAGCCGGCGAGCTGCTGTTCCTTGTCGACGTCGACCTTGGCGAGCAGGAACGCGCCGTTGAACTCGGCGACGAGCTTCTCGAGGATCGGTGTCAGCGTCTTGCAGGGGCCGCACCAGGTCGCCCAGAAGTCAACGAGAACAGGCACGTCCTTCGACCTCAGCAGGACGTCAGTCTCGAAGCGTTCGAGGGTGGCGTCGAAGGTGTGCGGCGAAGTCGCCGCGGCGGCCGGGGCGGGCGTCGTGGGGGTTGTGCCGAGGGCGTCGAGGCGGATCACGGTGCGGGGTCCATCAGCGTTGGCGCGAGGCGCCGATGCCGCCCGGATGGGGGCGATCGGCGCACTTTGCAAGCGGGGCGGGGGAAGGCCGGCTCCGGCTCAGCCAGCCGGGGCCTTGGCCACCGCGCCATCCTTCATGACGAACTCGACCTTCCGCGTGAGGCTGATGTCCTCAAGCGGGTTGCCCGGCACGGCCACGATGTCGGCGCGGAAGCCCGGCGCGATCTGTCCGAGGTCGGTGGTGCCGAGCACGGTCGCGGCGTTCACCGTGGCCGTCTGCAGGGCCACGTTCGCCGGCATGCCGGCTTCGACCATGAACTCGAACTCGCGGGCGTTGTCGCCGTGCGGGCTCACGCCGGCGTCGGTGCCGAAGGCGATCGGCACGCCCATGTCGTAGGCCTTGGCGAAGGTGGCCATGATCTGCCGGCCCACCGCGCGAGCCTTCGGGCGGATGATGGCCGGGTAGTAGCCCTCGATCTCCGCCTTCTCGCCGACGAAGCGGCCCGCACTCAGCGTCGGCACGTACCAGGTGCCCTTCTCCTTCATCAGGCGCATGGTGCTCTCGCTCATGAAGGTGCCGTGCTCGATGGTGGTCACGCCGCCCTCGATGGCGCGGCGCATGCCGACGTCGCCGTGCGCGTGCGCGGCCACCGTGTAGCCGTAGTCCTTGGCCGTCTCCACGATCGCGCGGATCTCGTCGACGGTGAACTGCGGCGCGTCCGGGCTGCGCGCGTAGCTGAGCACGCCGCCGGTCGCGGTGATCTTGATGGTGTCGCTGCCCTCCTTGTAGCGCTGGCGCACGGCCTGGCGGGCGGCGTCGACGCCGTTGATGACGCCTTCGGTCGGGCCGGGCGGGCCCATCAGGGTCGAGAGCGTGTTGTTCAGGCCGTTGGTCGGGTCGGCGTGGCCGCCAGTGGTGGCGATCGACTTGCCCGCAGCAAAGATGCGCGGGCCGGGGATGGTGCCGGCGTTGATCGCGTCGCGCAGGTGCGGCGAGATCTCGCCGCCGAGGTCGCGCACGGTGGTGAAGCCCGCCTCGAGCGTGCGCCGCGTGTACTGCGTCGCGCGCAGCGCGAAGTCGACGTCATCGAGGCGGAAGCCCTCGGAGTAGCTCTGCGGGTTCGACTCCTGCCCCACGTGCACGTGCAGGTCGATCCAGCCCGGCGAGCAGGTGTGCGCCGAGAGGTCGATGACGGTGGCGCCTGCCACCTCGACCTTGCCGGCCTGCAGCGCCTTGATCCGGCCATCCTCGATCACCACCGTCTGCGCGCCGATCAGGCGGCCGGCTTTCGCGTCGAAGACATTGCCGCAGTGCAGCGCGGTGGTGGCGGCGTGGGCGGGCAGGGCGGCGGCGAGCGTCAACGTGAGCAGGGCGGGGCGAAGCGTCATCGGTCAGTCTCCCGGGTGGCAGGGTCGATCACTGGAATGGAAAGGTGCGGCGCTCGATCATCATGACGGCGGCGGATCAACGTGGACTCCCGCCGGGCTCGCGAGCGTGCTCTTGCAGGCGCGCGAGTGCCGCTCGGGCGCTCTCCTGCTGATAGTGGATCACGAGCAGGTGGTCGAGGAAGGTCGATGCGTGCTGTGTCAGGGCGACTCGCGACGTCGGATCGGCCGCCAGCGCATCGAGGTCGACGTTATCGAAGTAGTCCGCACGCGTCGCGCCGCTCGCGATGTATTCCTTGATCGACCCACGTGTGAGGCCGGTATCGAAGGCCATGTGGGACACCACGTGCGTCCGGAACGGCTCGGTGCGCTGCAGCAGCGTGGCGTGCAACCCGGCTGCGCGGTTCGCGAGCACGTCATAGTCGCGCAGCGCATCGCGAAGCCGGATATCGCGCAGGATCCCGAGTTGGGCCGCGGACTGCATCTCGACATAGGTCGCCGCGCGAGGCGCCGCGCTGCGCGTGCTGGTGATGTTGTTCAGATCGATGAGCATCGTGGCCTTGTCGCGCGGCCAAGTGCCCTGCATCCGCCAGGCGGCCAAGTCCGAAAGAAGACGCTTCGACGACTCGAGATTCCGCTCCTACCGCTCGCCGTCCTCGGTCAGTCGCGCATCGATCCGCTCGAAATCGACGTTCAGGCGCGCGATGAACTCGGCCTCCCGCTGCTGCGTCCTGCGCTCATCGTTCCAGTTCGCCACCTGGATACCGACGAAGACACCAAGCACGACGATCAGGAAATCGATGCCAATGGCGGTCCAGTTCTGCGTGCGGAGGTGCTCTGCAACGCGCAGCACGCGGGTGCCGCGCGATGGGACGTCTTCGTTTGCGTGATCAGTCATGAGCGGCAGCGGTGGCCGATCGGTCAAGCGGAAGGAAATGGCGCTGCGTGGCGAGCGCGCCGATGGCGGTGCCGGCCGCCACGCCGGCATCGACCGAGAAGCGGTAGTGCACGCCGAGCCAGATGCGCGACTGCGCGACGTCGTCGACGAACTCGCGCGGCGTGTCGAAGCGACGCAACAGCATGTCCTCGGCCTGCAGAACGATCGGCGGCGGGTTCGTGCCGAACTCGCGGGCGATCACCTCACCGATGGCTGCCGCGCTCAGGCAGTGGCCGCATGGGTACTCGGACTGGTTGGGCGTGTCGTCGAGGTTTAGCCACGCTGGGTCGGGCGCGGTGGCGTCGTTGCCGTCGATGTCGGCGTGGCGGATGGCGGTGATGGGCCGCCACAGGTCGTAGTGGTACTTGCCGTCCATCATCGCCACATAGGAGTCGTTGAGCGCCATCTCGGCCAAGGCCAGGAAGCGCGCGTCGTCCACGAGGCTGCGCCCCGGCATGCCGATCAGCTGCTCCAGCACGATGGCGGTGCTGCGCTCCTTCCAGAAGTTCGCGCTGTCGGTCTGCGCGGCGCTGCGCGTCTCGGATTTCTTGGCACCCAGCGCCTTGATCTCGTTGAAGTCACGCGCCCAGGTGTCGCTGGACAGCGCCGGTGGCGGGCCGGGGCGCACCTCGTCCGGCGTGCGCAGGATCCACGGCCGCTGTCGCGAAATCGCGAGGCCCACCTGCGGGATCGTCGGCGCGTAGACGCCGGGGCCGGGCGGCTCGAACACCGGATCGCGCGCGTCGTGGCCGGAATCGGCGCGCGCGGCAAGCACCGCGGCGGCGGCGGCTTTGCCGACGCGCATGCCGGCCTCGCGGGCGGATTCGTCCGTCACGGCCTTCAGGGATTTTTCCAGCGCGGATTTCAAGTCGTCGGTCTGGTCAGGGCACATTGCCGCCAGCACGTCGTGCGCCGCCTGCGCAGCGGCGGCATCCACCGAGGCACCGGGCGCGGCGTCGATACGCTTCGCGTACGGGCGATACTTCGGCGTGATCGCATTGATGGCCTCGAACATCGCCACCTGCATTGGCGCCTCGGGGAACCAGATCTTCCCGTCGTCGCAGGCTTCGCCATGCACGCGCCACTGCGTGATCACGTTGTCCAGCACGCCGGCCGAAGCCGGCGAGGCGGGCAGGGCAGCGCCCAGACCCATCGAAAGCAGCAGCACTCGACCAAACCCGCGCATGACCAGAGCCTTTCCGCCGGAAGGCGGCGCACGTGGAGGGGGGAGGGGCGAGTATGCCTCGCACTTCGCGCCTGCGGCGGAGAGCCCCGCTGACGGCCCGCGTGGGTCCCCGTGCGGTAACCTTGCCAGCTCACTTTTCCATCGGGCCCTGCCGCCCCGGACCCATGCACGACACCGTCTCCGAATCCGTCCCGCCGACCGATGCCGCCGAGACCGGCGGCTTCCAGCCCAAGGCCGTCGAGGCCGCCGCTCAAGCCTGCTGGGACCGCAGCAAGGCGTTCGAGGTCGTCGAGGACCCCGCGAAGCCCAAGTACTACGCGCTGTGCATGCTGCCCTACCCCTCGGGCGCGCTGCACATGGGCCACGTGCGCAACTACACGATCGGCGACGTCATCAGCCGCTTCAAGCGCATGCAGGGCTTCAACGTGCTGCAGCCGATGGGTTGGGACGCCTTCGGCCTGCCGGCCGAGAACGCCGCGATCAAGAACAACACCGCGCCGGCGACGTGGACCTACGAGAACATCGGGAAGATGCGGGCGCAGCTGAAGTCGCTGGGCTACGCGTATGACTGGTCGCGCGAGGTCACCACCTGCACGCCCGAGTACTACCGCTGGGAGCAGCAGTTCTTCACCCGGCTGTTCGCGAAAGGCCTCGTCTACCGCAAGAACAGCGTGGTGAACTGGGACCCGGTCGACCAGACCGTGCTGGCCAACGAGCAGGTGGTCGATGGTCGCGGCTGGCGCTCGGGCGCTGTCGTCGAGAAGCGCGAAATCCCGCAGTGGTTCCTGAAGATCACCGACTACGCGCAGGAGCTGCTTGATGGTTTGGACCAGCTGCCGGGCTGGCCGGAATCGGTCAAGACCATGCAGCGCAACTGGATCGGCCGTTCGGAAGGCCTCGAGATCGACTTCGCGATGGAGGCGCTGGCCGAGCCGCTGCGCGTATTCACCACGCGGCCCGACCCGCTGATGGGCGTCACTTACGTGGCCGGTGCCGCCGAGCATCCGGTGGCGCTGTGGGCGGCCGCGGGCAACCCCGAGGTCGCGGCCTTCGTCGCCGACTGCAAGCGCGGCGGCGTTTCCGAGGCTGAACTGGAGACGCAGGAAAAGCGCGGCATCGCC
>JBOFQO010000228.1:0-4210 GCA_051660925.1 Silanimonas sp.
AGCGAGGTAGTCCCAGATCGGTAGCCGGAACTCGGGCTGCGCGTCGAGGGCCTCAAGCACGCCCGGATCGACGACGCGCCCGGTGAGGTGGGTATCCCACACCGCGGCGTCGATGCCGGCGCGGAGGGCGGCGGGTTTCAGACTGTCGAGGCAGGGCGCCAGCGGCTCGGCCGGCGCGGCGTTGAGAGGTGCCGCAGCCGGCGCGGCAACAGTCGATGGCGGCGCCGTCTGCGCCGTAACGGTGGATGAGGGCGCGGTCGCCGCGCCCAGGGGGCCGATGGCGAGTGCCACGGCCACGGCCAGCGGCCAGCGCGCGGCGCGCCCCGGTGTCGCGGCCTCAGTCATCGACGTTGGCTTCCGCGGGCACGCGCCCGCTGGTGGCAGCGTGCTTCAGCGCCTGCCAGTCGGCTTCGTTGCGGCGCCGGTAGGCCAGTGCGAAAGCCTGCATCGCGTTCGACAGCGCATCGCCCTTGCCGATGTAGCCGAGCAGCTCGTCGGGGCAGCCGGCCTTGGCGTGGGCGCGAGCGAGCGCGTAGCCGCAGGCTTCGGCGTACTCGTGGAAGTCGGTGCGTTTGAAGGCCGCGGTGTCGAATGAGGCCTTCATGTCGCGGAGCTGGCGCACATAGAACTCGGCACCCAGCGCGCCCTTGCCCGCCCAACCGAGGAAGATGTCCGATGCCGCCTGCATCAGACGCTGGCCGTTGACGATGCGCTCGCCGTCGTGGGCCTCGCGGCTGCGGCCGAGCGGCGCTTCGAGCACCGAATCGGCGGCTTCCTTGAACTGCAGGAACAGCGGGTGCTCGCCGGCGGCGACGAGCAGCGCGATGAAGCAACGCCGTCCGACCGAACCCACGCCGGGCACCTTCACCGCGACGTCGTGCAGCGTGTAGCGGTCAAGCAGCACGCGGCGGTCGCTCGACAGCGAGGCGCGGTAATCGGCCATCAGGCGCGGCAGGTGCTTGTGGAAGCGCCCGAGCTCGCGGTCGGTCGCGGCGCTGTCGTGGTAGACGAAGGGCGGGGCGTCGCGGATGTTCCAGCGGCCGTCGGCGAGGCGCTCGGTGGCCTCGGCGGCGAACAGTGCCGAGGTCTTGCGGCGCGCCTTGCGGATCACCTCAAGCTCGTGCCCATCGTCGCTCGAGAGCTCAAGCAGGGTTTCCGCGGTCAGCCGGTAGTACCAGACGTCAAGCACGTCCATCCGCGCGAAGCGCGCCAGCCGGTCGCGGTAGGCGTCCACGAGCGTGTCGACGAGCTCGCGCTGGGTGGCCTCGTCGAAGCCGCGAACGTCGGCCGCGATCGCGAAGCTCGTCGCCAGCCTCCTCAGGTCCCAGTCGAAGGGGCCGGGCAGGGATTCATCGAAGTCGTTGATGTCGAAGAGCAGGGTGCGCTCCGGGCTGGCGAACAGCCCGAAGTTGTTCAGGTGCGCATCGCCGCAGAGCTGCGTCTGCACCGGGCTGCGCGGCAGGCCAGCGAGGTCCTGCGCCATCAGCCCGGCGCCGCCCCGATAGAAGGCGAACGGATCGGCGAGCATCCGCCCGTAGCGGATGGCCTTCAGCTCCGGCACGCGGCCGGCGTGGCTGGCCTCAAGCAAGGCCACCGCGTCGCGTTTCTTCAGCGCCGCCCTGCCGAGTGCGCTGCGCGGCGTTGCCTTGCGTCCATCGCGTCCGCGGGCGAGGGCATCGACGTCGCTGCGCGCCGTCATGCCAGCTCCAGTCGGCCGCGGCCGGCGCGTTTGGCGTTCATCAGCGCCTGGTCGGCGCGATGCACGAGGCTGGCGTAGGTGTCGCCCGCGCGCATCTGCGCGATCCCGATGCTCGCGGCCAACGGCAGCGCGTCGGTGCTGGCGGCGCCGAGCGACGCAAGCAGCCCCCGCGCGCGCACCGACGCGGCCTCCGCGCCGAGGCCCGGTAGGCACACCGCGAATTCGTCACCGCCCAGGCGTCCGAGCACGTCGCCGGCACGCAGGTGTTCGCGGCAGATCGCCGCGAAGCGACGCAGCGCGTCGTCACCGGCTCCGTGGCCCTGGGCGTCGTTGATTCGCTTCAAATGGTCGAGGTCGAGCATCAGGAGACTGAACGGCCTGCCCGCCTCGTTCGCATGGTGCATGGTCTGCTCCGTCAGGCTGGCGAAGTGCGCGCGGCTGGCGGCCGTCGTCAGGGGGTCGGTCGCCAGCTGCTGCTGCAGGCGCCAATTGTCGTTGCGAACGGCCAGGAAGGACAGCGCCGAGTAGCTCGTCAGCGCCATCGCGATCAGGGCGAACTGCAGGATCAGCGCGTGCCGTCCGAGCCCGAGCCCGGCCGTCAGCACGGCCACCATCACCGCCGCCAGCGCCAGGGCCGAAAGCGACTGCAGCGGCGTCTGCGTGTGGGTGATCCACTGCTGCACGACGAGGGCGAAGACGATGGCGAACACGACGGTATCGTCCTGCGGGACGAGTGCGGCCAGGCCGAGGATGGCCGCGATCGGCAGCAGCAGGAGGGCGAGCCTCAGCATGAAGACATCGCCGCTTTTCGGCGCCCCCTCCGCGGGGGCGAGGCGGGCGCGCATGGCTTCCACCAGGAGCGGGCCGAGGGCCAGCAGGCCGGTGTAGTCGCCGATCATCCACGGCACCACCGACCAGCGCAGATCGATGGTCTCCGCTAGGCCGCAGGCCACCAGCACCGCGCTGCCGCCGAGCGCCGTCAGCAGGCAGGCGATGACGCCACCCCCCAGCAGCAGGAACAGCGAACTCGGCCCGTAGCGGCCGTGGGGATCGCGGCTGACCTGGCGCCTCAGGGCCAGCGCGAGCGCTGCGAAGGGCAGGGTGTGCACGACGGCGAAGCCGACGCCGCCACCGACAACGGTGAGCGGCGTCCAGGCGAGGTCGAGGCGATAGAGGGTCCAGAGCTGGCTCAGGAATGCGGCGACGACGATCGGAGCTGCCCCACGCGTGCCGAAGATCACCAGGGCCGCGAAGCTCACCGCCGTGGGCGGGAACCACAGGCTGGCGAACGGCGCGTGCTCCATCAGCTGCGCGACGCCGAAGGCCAGCAACCACATCGGCAAGGCCGACCAAAGCCAGATCGCGCGCCCGCGTCGGATGGGGAAGAGGCGTGAAGCGGTGCTGATTCGATCCAAACGTCGGAACCTCGAGTGACGGGGGGATTCTAGGGGACGGCCGTGGGCCCGGTCGCTGTTGGCGGCGAAACCCGCCCCCACATTCGTAAACTCATGAAAACCTTGGAGCGTCCGATGCGTTGGGCCGATTCCCGTTTCGCCGCCGGCCTTCCCGGCGAGGCCGCGCGTCGCGAGGGCGCGCGCGCCGTCCATGCCGCTGCCTGGTCGCCGGTGACGCCGACGCCAGTGGCCGCACCGCGCACTCTGGCGGTATCGCCCGCGCTGGCCGAGGCGCTGGGCTTCGACGGCCGCGACGCGGACTCGCCGAGGCCGGATTCGGCGGCCTTCGCGGCGCTGTTTGCCGGCACTGCATTGCCGGACGCACTGCAGCCCGTGGCGACCAACTACGGCGGGCATCAGTTCGGGCACTGGGCTGGGCAGCTCGGCGACGGCCGCGCGATCCTGCTTGGCGAGCGCGTCGACGCTGACGGTGTGTGCTGGGAGCTGCAGCTGAAGGGCGCGGGCCCAACGCCGTACTCGCGCCATGCCGACGGCCGCGCGGTGCTGCGCTCGTCCCTGCGCGAGTTCGTCTGCTCGGAGGCGATGCACGCGCTCGGCGTGCCGACGACGCGCGCGCTGTGCCTCGTCGCCAGCGGCGACGACGTGGTGCGCGACATCCTCTACCGCGGCGATCCGAAGCCCGAGCCCGGCGCGATCGTCTGCCGCGCGGCGCCAAGCTTCCTGCGCTTCGGCCACTACGAGCTGCCGGCCTCGCGCGGCGAGCACGCGCTGCTCGCGCAGCTGGTCGACCACACCATCGACACGCATTTCCCGCATCTCACCGGGCCGGACGCGCGCGCCGACTGTTCGCCGAAGTCGCACGACGCACCGGCGTGCTGCTGGCGCACTGGATGCGCGTGGGCTTCGTGCACGGCGTCATGAACACCGACAACCTGAGCGTGCTCGGGCTCACCATCGACTACGGGCCGTTCGGCTTCCTCGACGACGTCGACCCGCAGTGGACGCCGAACACCACCGACCTGCCGGGCCGCCGCTACCGCTACGCCGCGCAGCCGCAGGTGGCGCACTGGAACCTGTCCGCGCTGGCTTCGGCGCT
>JBOFQO010000229.1:0-4618 GCA_051660925.1 Silanimonas sp.
GGAGCGCCGTGATGCCGAGCGTGGTGCGGCACGGGGCCGTGGCGGCGTCGGGGAAGTGTTCCGCCCACACCGCGTTGTAGGCGGCGAAATCGCGGGCCATGTCGGTGAGGTACACCGTGACGTCGACAAGATCCTCCCAGCGTGCGCCGCTCGCCTCAAGCACCGCACGGACGTTGGCGAACACCGAGTGACATTGCGCGACGAAGTCGTAGGCCGTCAGCTGGCCTTTGGCGTCGAAGACGTTCCCCGGCACGCCGTTCGTGGCGGGATCGCGCGGGCCGATGCCGGACAGGAACAGCAGGCTACCGACACGTCGCGCGTGGGGATAGCGGCCGACGGCCTTCGGTGCGGCGGACGCGTGGATGGCCTCGCCGCTCATGCAACCACCTCACGGCGCTGCAGTCGCGCGATGGCGTCGGCATAGGTGGCTTCGAGGGCATCGCCGGCGCGCAGGTCCATGCCCAGCTCGCGCACGCGGCCGTCGTGCAGGCTATACACCCACCCGTGCACCGAGAGGTTCTGCCCCCGCGCCCAGGCGTCCTGCACGATCGTCGTCTGGCAGACGTTGCGGGTCTGTTCGATAACGTTGAGTTCGCACAGCCGCGCATGGCGAAGCGAGTCGAGCTCGCACTGCGCGAGACTGTGGGCGTGCTTGTCGGCGACATCGCCGACGTGGCGGATCCAGTTGTCGGCGAGCCCAAGCCGCTGCCCGGTCAGCGCCGCATGCACGCCGCCGCAGCCGTAGTGGCCGACCACGAGAATGCAGCGCACCTTCAGCACGTCGACGGCGAACTGGATCACCGACAAACAGTTCAGGTCGGTGTGCACCACGACATTCGCGATGTTGCGGTGGACGAAGACCTCGCCGGGCATCAGGCCGCAGATCTGGTTCGCCGGCACGCGCGAGTCGGAGCAGCCGATCCACAGGTACTCCGGGGCTTGCTGGCGCGACAGCCGCTTGAAGAAGTCGGGGTCTTCGGCCTTCACCCGCGCGGCCCACTCGCGGTTGCTCTTGATCAGGTGGCCAGGCATACCGTCCTCGTTTCGGTGAAGAATCGCATCGCGTCCCAGCCGCCCTCGCGGCCCAGTCCGGACTGGCGGTTGCCGCCGAACGGCGTGCGCAGGTCGCGCTGCATCCAGCCATTGACCCACACCAAGCCGACGTCGAGTGCGGCCGCGACGCGATGCGCGCGCGCCACGTCAGCGGTCAGCACCACGGCGGACAGCCCGTAGGCCGTAGCGTTCGCAATCGCAATCGCCTCGGCCTCGTCGTCGAAGGGATGCAGCGTCAGCACGGGGCCAAAGGTCTCCTCGGTCGCGCAGGGGTGGTCGATGCCCAGGCCCTCGATGACCACCGGCGCCTGCCACCAGCCGCGCGCATCGGCGCTGCCGAGCACGCGGCCCTCGGCCACGGCCAAGCCGCCGTCGGCGAGAGCGCGCTGCACGGCGCCGCGCACCTTGGCGTGCTGCGCCTGCGAGGCCAGCGGTCCGATCCGCGACGCAGGGTCCGACGGCGGGCCGGCCGTCCAGCCGGCGACCTCGTCGCGCAGCGCGTCGCGCCACTCGCGCAGCCGTCCACGCGGCACCAGCAAGCGCGAGCCACACAGGCAGATCTGCCCGGCGTTCTGGAAGGCCGCGCGCGCGACAAGGCTCGCGGCCTCGGGTGGCTCAACATCCTCGAAGGCGAGCGTCGCGTTCTTTCCGCCGAGCTCCAGCGACACCTTCTTCAACTGCTCGCCGCAGAAGGCGCCGATGCGCCGGCCAACCGTGGTGCTGCCGGTGAAGCTCACCGCCTTGACGGACGGATGCCGCACGAGGGCTTCACCCACGACGGGGCCGTCGCCATGCAGCAGGTTCAGCACGCCACGCGGCAAGCCGACGCGGGTGGCCAGCTGTGCGAACGCCGTCGCGCTGGCCGGCGTGATCTCCGAGGGCTTGGCGACAACCGTACAGCCCGCGGCCAGCGCCGGCGCGAGCTTCCACGTGAACAGGTACAGCGGCAAGTTCCAAGGACTGATCGTCGCCACGACGCCGAGCGGCGGGCGCAGCACGACGTTCCATCCGGCCTCGCCGTAGAACGATTCGCTGCCGAAGGTGCGCGCGGCCGCGGCGAAGAAGCGCAGGTTGGCGACCGCGCGCGGGATCTCGATGTCGCGGCACAGCGCAACCGGCTTGCCGGTGTCGCGCGATTCAAGGGCCACGAACGCGTCGGTCTCGGTCTCCAGCGCGTCGGCGATCCGCTCCAGCCAGCGTGCACGCTCCGACGGCTTCAGTGCGGCCCACGCAGGTGCGGCACGCGCGGCCACGTCAACAGCGGATTCGGCATTCTCGACGTCGCCTGCGGCCACCTCGGCCCAAGGCTCGCCGGTGCACGGGTCGAACACCGGCAGCCAGGCCCCGCGCGAGGCTGGGCGGTCTTCGCCGTCGATGTGCAGTGCGAAGCGCGACGTCATCGGTGAAGCGTAGCCGCTCGGCGCGCCGTACGGACAGGTTCGGGCGCGGCGCACGTCCTGGCCACTAGCCCGCAGCCCGAGCGATCAGGCCTGGCAGCGCGGGCACCAGTACAGGCGCCGCGTACCAACCTCCTGGCGTTCGATCGTCGTGCCGCAGCCGACACAGGGCTCGCCTTCGCGATCGAACACGGCGAAGCGGAAGCGACCCGCCGCGCTGTAGGCCTTGCCGCGGCGTCCGCGGGTCGCGTAGCTCAGGCGTGGGAGGCGCAGGCAGGCGTCGGAGAGACGGTCGCGCTCGTCGGCGTCGAGCTCCTTCGGGCGGCGCATCGGCAGCAGGCCGGCATCGAACAGGATCTCGGAGCGCAGGTAATTGCCGAGCCCGCCAAGAAAGCCCTGGTCGAGCAGCAGCGCGCCGAGCTGGCGGCCGGCGAAGCGGGTCTCGCCGAGCCGCTCGCGAACGGCATCGACGGTGGTCGACGGCTCGAGCACGTCGGGGCCGAGCTTGGCGAGGAAGGGATGCGCGGCGACGGCTTTGTCGTCGAGCAGGGCGATGTCGGACGCTGAGTACAACAGCAGCGCCTTCTTCGCCGACTCCAACACCACGCGCAGGCTGCGTGTCGTCTCGGGCCGCTGGCCGGCCTTGGCCACCTGCCACACGCCGTAGAGCTGGTTGTGCGAGTACAGCGAAAGCCCGTGGTCGAAACGCGTGAGCAGGGCCTTGCCGCGCGGCGTGATCGAGACCACGCGATGCCCGATCAGCTCGCGTGCGCGTTTCGCCAAAGATGGGAGGTTCAATTCGGCGTGGACGATGGGCTGACCGACGATGGCTTCGGCCAGCTCATCGGCCGCGCGGCGGATCTCAGGACCTTCAGGCATGCCCGCATCGTCGCGGGCCGACAATGCACGGGGCGTGCAGGACTCAGGCGAATGGCGGCGCGACCCATGCCGAATGCAGCGCGGGCGGCACCTGCTGCACCTCGTGGTACTCGAAGCCGATGTCGCGCGGGCCCAGTCGCGCCACGCGAGCGCCCACACCGGGGCCAGGGCCGTTGCGGGTCAGGAAGTACAGGGTCACCACGGCGCCGATGTGCAGCTCGAAGCCCGCCGGACGGAGCAGCGCACAGCCGCCCTCCGAGAGGTCGAGCACCGCCGTGCGCCAGCCGCGATCGGGCCACGCCACGAGCACTTCGGCGGCGAAGGGCAGGCGCTCGTTGTCGCGACGGTTCTGGGCGTCCATGTCCTGGGTCCGGGGAAATGCGGTCACAGGGCCTTCGTGCGGCCGCCATCGACCGCGAGTGTGGTGCCGGTAATGTAGCCCGCCGCCGGCGAGGCATAGAAGGCGATGGCCGCAGCGACTTCGGCGGGCTCGGCGAAGCGCCCTGCGGGCACGACGGCGAGGAACTCGGCCTCCACGTCCGGCAGGCTCCGACCCGTCACCCGGGCGCGGTTCTCGAGGATCTGCGCGAGGCGCGCGGTCTTCGTGAAGCCGGGCAGCACGGAGTTCACCGTCACGCCGTCTGCGGCGACTTCCGCGGCCAGCGTTTTCGCCCACGCGGCCACCGCCGCGCGCGCCGTGTTGGAGACGCCGAGATTCGGGATTGGCTCGCGCACCGAGGTCGAGATGACGTTGATGATCCGGCCGAAGCGCTGCGCGCGCATGCCCGGCAGCAGCAGCTGGGCCAGGCCATGCGCCGCGAGCAGCTGCTGCTGCAACGTGTCGAGGAACTGCGCAGCCGTGGCCTGCACGATGCCCCCCGGCGGCGGGCCGGCGGAGTTGTTGACGAGTACCGATACCGGCTCGCTGCCGAAGGCGGCGTGCACGTGCTGCACCAGCGCCTCGGAATGCCCCGCGTCGGCGACGATGATGTCGTGCCCGTGGCCGGGAAGGGTGGCCAGCGCGGCGCGCAGCGTCGCCTCGGTGCGCGCGAGCAGGCGCACTCGCGCCCCCGCGGCAGCGAGCGCCTGCGCGGCCGCCAAGCCGATGCCGGCCGAGCCGCCGCAGACCAGCGCCAGTCGACCATCGAGCTCGCTCATCGACGCGGCACCTCAAGTGCTCGCATCATCTGCGGGACGAGGTCGTCGTCGTGGTCGCCCTCGGGCGGGCTCAGGTCTTCGAGCAGGATGCCCCAGTCGGCGACGTCGTCGTCGTCGAGGCCGTCGAGCGC
>JBOFQO010000230.1:0-4703 GCA_051660925.1 Silanimonas sp.
CAGCGGCAGGGTCCAGCCGTTCTGCCGGATCATCGTCGCCAGCTCGAAGCCGTCGACGGCCGGCAGGTCGAGGTCGAGCAGGCCGACGTCGATGCGCTCGGTCTTCAGCAGCGTCAGCGCGATCAGCGCCTGAGAGGCGTGGTGAACGCGATGGCCCTGCGAGGCCAGCAGCCCGAGCATCACTTCGGCCACCACCGGATCGTCCTCGACCAGCAGGATGTCGAGCGGCCGGGCGGCGCCCGCCGGCGCGGCCTCGCTGCCGCCTCGCATCGCGCCGGCGTCGATACCGAACGCACCGTCGACCACCAGCGGCAGGCGCACGCTGAAGCAACTGCCCTCGCCCTTCGTGCTGCGCAGCGTCAGCTCACCGCCCATGGCGCGCGCCAGCTCGCGGCTGATGGCCAAGCCGAGCCCAGTGCCACCGAATCGGCGCTGCGTGTGTTCGCCTTCGGCCTGCTCGAAGCGCTGGAACAGGCGCTGCTGCTGCGCGTCGTCGAGGCCGATGCCGGTGTCCTCGACATCGAACTGCACGCCGCCGCCGTCAAGCGGCCGCAGCGACAGCGTCACCCGGCCGCGCTCGGTGAACTTGACCGCATTGCCGCCGAGGTTGAGGAGGATCTGACGCAGCCGCGCCTCGTCACCGCGCACCCGCGGCGGCAGGCCCGGTGCGAGCTGCACCGCGAACTCCAGCCCCTTGGCCTGGGCGTTGGGGCGCAGCAGCTGGCCGACATCGGCGGCCAGCGCTGCCAACTCGAAGGTGTCGTCCTGCAGCAGCAGTCGGCCGGCCTCGATGCGCGCGAGGTCGAGCGTGTCGTTCACCAGACGCAGCAGGTGCTGGCCGGCGCGCATCACGGTCTCGGCGCGGCGGCGCTGGGCATCGGGCAGCGGGTCCTTCAGCATCAGCTCGGTCATGCCAAGCACGCCGGTGAGCGGTGTGCGCAGCTCGTGGCCGAGGTCGGCGAGGAAGGCGGTCTTCGCTTCCGACGCCTGCTGGGCGACGCGACGCGCGTCCTGCAGGCCACGCTGCGCCGCCTGGCCCTGCACGCGACGCCGGTACAGCGCGGCGACGGCAGCGACCACGGCCGCACCGAGAAGGGCGTAGATGGCCCAGGCCCACCCGCTGCGCCACCACGGCGGCATCACCTCGAAGGCCAGGCTGATCGGCTCCGACCAGCGGCCGTCCGCGCCGGCGGCAACGATGTCGAGCTGGTAACGGCCCGGTGACTGCCGCGGCAGCAGGCGTTCGCCGCTGGCACCGACCTCGACCCAATCCGGGTCGTAGCCGTTGAGGCGGAAGCGATAGCGGTGCGCCGACGGATCGGCGAAGGACATCAGCCGCGCGACGACGCGCAGGTCGCGATCCTCGGGCTGCAGGGTGAGCACCGCGTCAGGCTGTACCGCCGCCACCGCGTCGAGCTCGACGACGTCCTCGGCGCGCCGCACGCTGATCGAATCCAGGACCATCGTCGCCACGCGGGTGTCGGGCTCGACCTGCATCGGATCGAACACGACCGCGCCGCCGACGGTACCCGCGATGACCACGCCGTCATCCAGCACCAGCGGCGGCCGCAGGCCGAACTCGATCTCGGCGAGGCCGTCGCCGGGGCCGAAACGCCGCGTGGCGCGGGTTTCTGGATCGAAGCGCAGCAGACCGCGCACCGTGAACAGCCACAGCCGTCCGGCGGCGTCGCGCACGAGGCCGCCGGCCTCCGCGCTGGGCAGGCCGTCGTTGCCGGAATCCACTTCGTCGACTTTGGTCCAGGCGCCGTCGTCGCGCTGCCAGCGCTGCAACAGGCCGGGGCGATAGACCCAGACGTCATCGGCGTCGACGAAGGCCACGGCCTGCACCGGCCCGCCGGCGGCGCCGAGTTCGACCACGAAGCGCTCGCCGTCCCAGCGCAGCAGGCCCTGCGCGTTCGCGACCCACATCGCGCCGTCTGGGCCGACCATCACGGCTTCGGTGTCCTGCGTCTCCAAACCGTGGCCGCTCGACGGCGTCACCGCCAGCGTCACCCGGCCTTCGGCGTCGCGACGCTGAAGGCCGCCGCCGTAGCTCGCCACCCAGAGGTCGCCGTCGGGCATCGGCAACAGGAAGTCGATGGGGCCGGCCGGCGGCGCGTCCGGCTCGCCCTGCAACCATCGCCGCCAGCGGCCGCTGGTGTCGCGCCGCAGCAAGCGCCCGCCCGCAGCGCCGACCCACAACGCACCGTCGGCGGTGTTCGCCAGTGCGTACAGACGCGCTTGCGCGAACACCTCTGGTGCGGCGACGTGGCGCTCGATGCGACGCCGCGTTGGGTCGAGGCGATCAAGATGCCCATCGTCGCCGCCGATCAACAGCCCGCCCTCCGCATCGACGGCGAAAGCGCCGGCCTGACGCATCGACAGCTGCAGGTCCGCCTCGCTCTGCCGCGTCAGGGTCGCGAAGCTGCGCCAGTAGCCGGACAGCCAGACCAGTCCGAATTCGGCGTCGCCGAACCACAGCCCGCCCTGGGCGTCGACCAGCATCTGCTGGTAGTTGCCTTCGGCGGCCTCGGGGCTCAGAAAGCGCCGCAGGCCGGTGCCGTCGTCGTAGAACAAGCCACGCACGGTGTAGATCCAGCGGCCGCCGCGGCCATCGCGCTGCACGCCGTGCACACGGACGCCGGCCAGCGCCTCGTCCCAGGGCGAGGGCTCGATGCGGCCGTCGGGCGTGCGCCGCCACAGCCGGCTGCGCGCGGCAATCCACAGCGAGCCGTCTGGCTCGGGATGCAACGCGGTCACCGGGTCGCCGTCGAGCCCGGTGACCGACACCGGCTCCACGCGGCCATCGACCCACTGCGCCAATCCGGCCGCGGTGCCGATCCAGAGCACGCCGTCGGTGGTCGTCGCGAGGCTGACCACGCGCGTTTCCAACTCGGTGCCGGCACCGGAGCGCACCGCCCCGTGGTGATGGATGCGCCCGGCAGCGTCGCGCTGAAACAGGCCGTCGCTGAAGCTGGCGAACCACATCGAGCCATCCGGCGTTTCGGCGATGCTCCAGACGTCGGCGGTAGCGAAGACCGGTACGTCGTCGGCGTGCAGCGGCCGCACTTCGCGACGCAGGGTGTCAATGACGCCGACGCCGTTCTTGCCGAAGCTGAGCCAAACGCGATCGTCGCGGTCGATGTACAGCGCGTTGACGAGGTTGTCGGGCATGCCGCCGACGATGCCGGGGTTGTGCCGCCAAACGCGCATCGAGAGGCCATCGAAGCGCGCCACACCGTCGTCGGTGGCGATCCACAAGTAACCGTCGCGATCCTGCGCGAGGCCGTTGACGCGGCTCGACGGCAGGCCCTGCTCGATGCCGATGCGGCGGAACTGCGGCGTCTCCGGGACACGGGCGAACGTCGGGAGCGCGCTGGCGAGGGCCCACAGCAGTCCGAACAGCATCAGCACGCAGCGCATCGATCGCTTCCTTTCCGACCCGCCCTGGTGGCGGCAGCAGGCCATGCTCGCAACGCAGCATTGCGCCCGCAAGGGATGCCGTCACCGCGGCCGTGCCTAGAATGCGGCGCATGACGACCCCGAGCCGCCCGCGCTGGATCCCCCGCATCGCCGCACCGCTGCTGGCCCTGGCACTGTCCGGCGTGGCCGGCGCCGAGGCCGCGGAGGTCCCGGAGTGGCGACTGGACCCGACCCATTCACGGGTGGTTTTCGACGTCGATCACGCGGGGTTTTCGTACAGCCTGGGGACGCTTTCGAACCCGACCGGACGCCTGCGCTACGACCCCGAGCGCTGGGACGGCGCGGAAGCCGAGATCGAACTCGCGCTCGAGCGCCTCGACTTCGGCGACGCCGACTGGAATCGCGCGATGCTCGGGCGGCGCTGGTTCGACGCCGAGGCGCACCCGACCATCCGCTTCCGCTCCACCCGCGTTGAGGCGATCGACGAATCGAACGCGCGCGTGCACGGCGAGCTGACCGTTCGCGGCGTCAGCGCACCGGTGGTCCTGGACGTGCGCCGCAACGGCGTGCGCCGGCATCCGCTCACTTTCCGCCGCACCGCCGGCTTCTCGGCCACCGCGGAACTCGACCGCAACGCCTTCGGGCTCGACGGCTCGCCCAACCTGATCGGCCAGACGGTGCGCGTGCGCATCGAAGTCGAGGCCGTCCGTGCGCGCCGCGAACCGGCCGCGTCCCCGACCGATACGATGGAGAACGACGATGCCGATCCGCAACACGACTGAACGCTGGGGCAGCTTCAGCATCGCCCTGCACTGGATCACCGTGCTGCTGATTCTCTCCCTTGTCGTCGTCGGCTTCGTCATGCAGGAGCTGCCGAACACGCCGATGAAGCGCGATGTGTACCTGCTGCACAAGAGCTTTGGCCTGACCGTGCTGTTTCTGACGGCGCTGCGGCTGGGCTGGCGGCTGCTGCAGCCGACGCCCATGCTGCCCGCCGCGATGCCGGCTTGGCAGCGCTGGTCAGCAAAGCTTGGGCACGTCGGGCTCTACGCGCTGATGATCGCCATCCCGGCCAGCGGCTGGACCTACAACTGGGCCTCGAATTTCGTCACGCCATACTTCGGCTGGACGCTGATGGACAAGGCCGGCTCGGTGGATCGGGACCTGAAGGCGCTGGCCGGCGACGTGCACGAGTACGGCGTTTACGCCCTGCTCGCGCTGCTGGTGGCGCACGCCGGCGCGGCCTTCTACCACCACTACCAGCTCAAGGACCGCGTGCT
>JBOFQO010000231.1:0-12908 GCA_051660925.1 Silanimonas sp.
AGGCGCGGTGGCACGCACTGCGAGGTCGCGGGGGGCACCCGCAATGGTTGCGTCACCTTGGTCGCTCCGCCCAAGCCGCTGATCAATCCTTGGGTTCTTGACGGGACGGTTGACCAGCGTCGCGAGATCGAGAGGACGACGGTTGATCGATGCGAAGCCTCCGTGGGTGACGGCGTTCGCTGCAAAGTCGTGGAGACGCTGTGCGACGTCTCCAAACCTGTTGGGATGCGTACTGATCGTCAGCCCGGTGTTGACTACGCCCGGTCCCCTTAGCGAAAGTCCGTTCGACTTGCCCCCAATGCCCATCGTGCTCACTCGTCGACACCTCTGGTGGCTCTCTCTTGCGTCCGTTGCATCGCTGTCGGCGGCGATGACGGTTGCGGCTTCCAATGCTGCCCCCGTCGCAGAGTTCAGCAGCTACGCCCGGCACAGGCACGGATGTGGCCAGGGCAGGGCACCCATCCTCGCGGGCCCCGTCGCACCGGTGCAAGACCCTGTCGTTCGATGTGTCCCTGAGGCCCCAGCCGCGAGTTCCGAAGACCCACGAGCCATCGAAGACCAGATGCCGGGGTTCGCCGCACGTCGCTGGGAGGCATTCGAATCCCGCTACGGCGTGTTGGCCCGAGATATGGAGACTCGCGCAATTACGTTCGCCGTCGGTCACCGTTCCTCGGACGAGGCCAAGGTCGCCGCTCTCGAGCGTTGCGTCCAGGGAGGGGGAGCGAAATGCGAGGTGTGGTTCGAATTCGCCAATGAGTGCATCGCGGTGTCGAGGGATGTAGGCAGCTCACCTGAGCTGCGTTCTTGGGGTAACTCCACTCGCGAACTCGTCGAACGGACCGCCTTAGACGGTTGCCAGCAGCACTTTGGCAAACAGTGCGAAATCGTCGAGACGGCATGCAGTTCGGCGGAGTTCGTCGGCATGCGCGATACGCCGCAGCCCAATATTCGCTATCGCTATGACGAGCCGTGACCGCTTGGTGGGCGGCTGCCCCGCATAGTGCAGTCCGCGGGCCTTTGTGACGCTTGGCTACGGTACATTTGCGGGCGGTTCAGACGTGGCTCGCCGAAGGCGAGGGGCGCGGAGAGGGGGCCAGCCTCGTCGTGGCCGTTCCGCCAAGTCGTTGACCTTCGCCGCCCGCGCTAGACTGTTACCCCCGAATCCGCAGGCGTCCCCATGAGCTGGTTGAACAAGCTGAAACTCGGCGGCATCCGAACGCAGGGCGGCAACAAGCGCGGCGTGCCGGAAGGCCTGTGGGAGAAGTGCGACAACTGCGGCGCCGCGCTCTACGCGCCCGAAGTCGACCAGCACCTCCACGTCTGCCCGAAGTGCGACCACCACATGCCGATCGGCGCGCGCGAACGCATCGCCGCTTTCCTCGACGCCGACAGCTTCGTGGAGATCGGCGCCCACCTGGAGCCGGTCGACGCGCTGAAGTTCCGCGACCAGAAGAAGTACGCCGACCGCATCAAGGCCACACAGAAGGCCACCGGCGAGAAGGACGCGCTGATCGCCGGCGCCGGTCGACTGATGGGCCAGCCGATGTGCGTCGCCGCCTTCGAATTCCGCTTCATGGGCGGCTCGATGGGCTCGGTGGTCGGCGAGCGCTTTGCTCTCGCCGCCGAGCGCGCCGTGGCCGATCGCAGCGCGCTGGTGTGCTTCTCGGCCACCGGCGGCGCGCGCATGCAGGAGGGTCTGTTTTCGCTGATGCAGATGGCGAAGACCTCGGCCGCCATCGCGCGCCTGCGCAAGGCCGGCGTGCCCTACATCTCGGTGCTCACGCACCCGACCACGGGCGGCGTCTCGGCGTCACTGGGCATGCTCGGCGACATCAACGTCGCCGAACCGAAGGCGCTGATCGGTTTCGCCGGCCCGCGCGTGATCGAGCAGACGGTGCGCGAGCGACTCCCGGAAGGCTTCCAGCGCAGCGAGTTCCTCGTCGAGCACGGCGCCGTCGATCTCATCGTCGACCGCCGCGAGATGCGCCAGCGCCTGGCCTCGCTGATCGCGCTGTTGAACCGTCGCCCCGCTCCGGTGGAGGCCGCCTGATGGGCACGCGCAAGTACTTCGGCACGGACGGCATCCGCGGCCGGGTGGGCGAGGGCGCCATTTCGGCGGATTTCGTGCTGCGCCTCGGCAACGCCTACGGCCACGCACTGCGCGCTGCACGCGGCGAAGGCGACTGGCGCAAGCCGCTGGTCGTCATCGGCAAGGACACCCGCATCTCGAACTACATGTTCGAAGCGGCGCTGGAAGCGGGCCTGGTCGCCGCTGGCGTCGACGTGCAGCTGATGGGCCCGATGCCGACGCCGGCCGTCTCGCACCTGACGCGCTCGCTCGGTGCCGACGGCGGCATCGTCATTAGCGCCTCGCACAACCCGCACTACGACAACGGCATCAAGTTCTTCTCGGCCGAAGGCGAGAAGCTCGATGATTCCACGGAGCTCGCCATCGAGGCCGCGCTCGACCATCCGTTCAGCACGGTGCCCTCGGAAAAGCTCGGTAAGGCCGTCCGCACGCGCGATGCGGTGGCTCGCTACGTCGAGGCGTGCAAGGGTTCGGTACCGCGCCGCTTCGATCTCGGCGGCATGCGGATCGTGGTTGATTGCGCCCATGGCGCCACGTATCAGCTCGGCCCGCTGGTGTTCCGCGAGCTCGGCGCCCGCGTCGACGCCATCGGCGTCGATCCCAACGGCCTGAACATCAACGACGGTGTCGGTTCGACGCACCCGGAGTTCCTCGCCGCCCGCGTGCGCGAAACCGGCGCCGAGCTCGGGATCGCCTTCGATGGCGATGGCGACCGCGTGCTGTTCGTCGACGGCGACGGCGTGGTTCGCGACGGCGACGACCTGCTGTGGATTCTCGCCGACGACTGGCAGCGGACTGGCCGCCTGCGCGGCCCCGTCGTTGGCACGCTGATGACCAACTTCGGCCTCGAGCGCGCGTTAGGCGAGCGCGGCATCGGCTTCCTGCGCACCAAGGTCGGTGATCGCTACGTTCACCAGGCCTTGCTTGAGCAGGATGCCGTGCTTGGCGGTGAAACCTCCGGGCATCTGCTGTGCCTCGACCGCGTCAGCTCGGGCGACGGCATCGTCAGCGCGCTGCAGGTGTTGGAAGTGCTGCGTCGCCGCGGCCTCACCCTGCAGCAGACGTTGGCAGGCATGGCCAAGATCCCGCAGAAGACGGTCAACGTGAAGGTCGCCGCCGGGGTGAAGCCGGCCGAGGCCGACAGCGTCAAGGCCGCGCTGGCCGATGCACAGGCCGCGGTGCGGGGGCGCGGCCGCGCCTTCCTGCGTCCCTCCGGCACCGAGCCCGTCGTGCGCGTCACCGTCGAGGCCGACGACGCTGCGCTGATGCAGCGCGTGCTGGATTCGCTGTCCGAGGCGGTGAAAGCCGCCGCTTGATCGATGTCGGGTCGGGCAATGTCGCCCGGCCCGACGATGCTCCCACCAAACCCACGAGTTGCACCGCATGGCCGCCATTCCGACCCTCGACATCCGCCGCTTCACCGCGCCCGTCAGCGCCGCCGACCGCGAGGCCTTCGTTGCCGAGCTCGGCGCCGCCTACCGCGAATGGGGCTTCTGCGGCATCCGCGGTCACGGCATCCCGCAGGCACAGATCGACCGCGCGTATGACGTCTTCCAACGCTTTTTCGCGCTGCCCGAGGAGACGAAACGCAAGTACCACGTGCCCGGCAGCGGCGGCGCGCGCGGCTACACGCCCTTCGGCATCGAGACGGCGAAGGGCGCCAAGCACTTCGATCTGAAGGAGTTCTGGCATGTCGGGCGTGAGATTCCACGCGATTCGAAGCACGCCGACGTCATGCCGCCGAACCTCTGGCCGGCCGAGATCCCCGACTTCAAGGAGGTCGCCTACGGCCTCTACACGACCCTCGATGCGCTTGGCTCGCAGGTGCTTGCCGCGCTGGCCTTGCACATCGGTCTGCCGGAACCGTTCTTCGCCGACAAGACCAATGTCGGCAACAGCATCCTGCGCCCGATTCACTACCCGCCGATCACTGCCGACGACATCCCCAACGTCCGTGCCGGCGCGCACGAGGACATCAACTTCATCACCCTGCTGGTCGGCGCCAGTGCGGCGGGCCTCGAGGTGAAGTCGCAGAAGGGCGAGTGGGTGCCGTTCACCTCGGACGCCGACACCATCGTCGTCAACATCGGCGACATGCTGCAGCGGCTGACCAATCATGTGTACCCGTCGACCACGCACCGTGTGGTGAACCCGCCGGGCGACGCGGCGCGCAAGCCGCGCTACTCGACGCCGTTCTTCCTGCACCCGAACCCGGACTTCCTGATCGAGACGCTGCCGTCCTGCATCACGCCAGACAAGCCGAATCGCTACCCGGAGCCGATCACCGCGCACGGCTACCTGATGGAGCGGTTGCGCGAGATCAAGCTCGCCTGAGCAGTGCGATTCCGAAACGGCCATGAAGCCCCGCGTCGCGGGGCTTCGCGGTTTCTCAGCCCTCGTCGCGGAAATCCTTGGCCTTTGACGCGATCAGCGCGCCGGCCAATCGATCAGGCAGGTACTTCGAGAGCGCGGCGATCAGCCGGTTGGCACGGCCGGTGACGAGGCGCGCTTTCCCGGATTCCACCGCATCCACGCCGAGCCTCGCCACCGTCGCGGCATCGAGCCAGATGCCCTTTGGCAGTTTCGACACCGTGGCGCGCATGCCGTTGACGTCGTGGAACTCGGTGTAGGTCATGCCCGGGCATAACGCCGTCACGTGCACGCCCTTGGGGCCGACTTCCTTGGCCAGCGTCTCGCTGAAGCGGATCAGGAAGGCCTTGGTCGGGCCGTACAGCGTGTGCCCCGCGGTCGGCGGCACGAGGCCAGCCAGAGACGCGACGTTGAGGATGCGACCGTGGCCTTCCGCCTCCATCGCCGGCAGGAAGCGGTGCGTCAGCTCGCAGACGGCAACCAGCAAAACCTGCAGCGACGCCTGGTGCGTCGCCCAGTCCTTCGCGAGGTAGCGCCCCGGCACTCCGTCGCCGGCGTTGTTCACCAGCGGGTCGACGCGCAGGCCGCGCGCCGCGCATTCGGCGTGCAGCGCGGCCGGCGCGGCCGGATCGGCGAGGTCGCCAGCGATGGTCTGCACCTCCACCCGCGGACGAAGCTCGGCGGCAAGCGCGTCAAGCCGGTCCAGCCGCCGCGCGACCAGCACCAGCGGTTTGCCGCGGCGCGCGTACTCGCGGGCGATCTCGGCGCCGATGCCGCTGGAGGCGCCGGTCACCAGGGCGTGTCGATCCGTGCGGAGCGGGGAGGGCATCGTGGTGGTCCATCAGGGCCCGGGCGGGCGGCCTGCTATCCTTCCGCGCCTCGAAGACTTGGAGCAAGCCCGAATGCGCCCCCGCATCGTCGCCGGCAACTGGAAGCTCAACGGCAGCCGCGCCTCGTCAAAGGCCTTGCTTGAGGCGATCACCGCGGCCTCCCGCCCGGTCGGGGTCGAATGCCTCGTGCTGCCGCCGCTGCCCTACCTGGCGGAATCGGTGGCTGCGTTTGCCGCCTCCGGCGTCGGTTTCGGTGCGCAGGACCTCGATATCCACGAAACCGGCGCCTTCACCGGCGAAACCTCGGGCGCGATGCTGAGGGACATCGGTGCGACCCACGTGCTGGTCGGCCACTCCGAGCGCCGGCAGTTCCACGAGGAGTCCAGCGACCTTGTCGCCGAGAAACTGCTGGCCGCCCGCCGCGCCGGCCTAGTGCCGATCCTCTGCGTCGGCGAGAGCCTGCACCAGCGGGAAGCCGGGCAGACGGAATGGGCCCTGTCCGGGCAGGTCGCCGCCGTGCTGAAGCGCGGCGGCATCGAGGCCTTCCGCGGCACCATCCTCGCCTACGAGCCGGTCTGGGCGATCGGCACCGGCCGCACTGCGACGCCGGGGCAGGCCCAGGAGGCGCACGCGTTCGTGCGTAGCGAACTGCGAGCTCACGATGCTACAATCGCCGACTCGCTGCCGATCCTCTACGGCGGCAGCGTGAAGGCCGCCAACGCCGCCGAGCTGTTCTCGCAGCCCGATGTCGACGGTGGACTCATCGGCGGCGCTTCGCTGGTCGCCAACGACTTCCTCGCCATCGTCGCAGCCGCGGCGCGGTGAACTGAAAAGACATGAATCTGATCGTCCTCGCCACTGTCATCTACGTCCTCGTCGCCGTCGCGATGGTCGTGCTGATCCTCATGCAGCGTGGTGCCGGCGCCCAAGCGGGCAGCGGCTTCGGCGCTGGGGCCTCGGCGACGGTGTTCGGCGCCTCCGGCTCGGCCAACTTCCTGTCGACCACGACGAAGTGGTTGGCCGTCGTGTTCTTCGCGATGAGCCTCGGCATGGCTTGGTATGCCAGCCGCCACGGCGGGCGCCTGATGCCGGCCGAAACCGAGGACGTTGGCCTGATGTCGGGTGCCGCGGCAGAAGCGCCGACGGCGCCGGTCGCCGAGGTTCCGGCGGCAGCGGCCCCGGTGGCCGATCCGGCGGCTGCGCCCGTCGAAACCCCAGCCGGGGATGCGGCCGACCCGGCGCCGACCGAAGTGGTCGACCCCGCCGCGGAAACCGCGACGCCTCCGGCAGAAAATCCGCCGCAAGGCGAGTCAGGCGGCTGAGGGCCTGATACAATCTCGACGCTCCGCGAGTCGTACGGAGCACGCATCACAAGCCCAGATGGCGGAATTGGTAGACGCACTACCTTGAGGTGGTAGCGACTTAGGTCGTGGGGGTTCGAGTCCCCCTTTGGGCACCAAACAACCGAAGTCTTGAATCGCGCCCCAGCCCGGGGCGCGGTCGCAATGCGCCCCAAGGGCGCTAGCCGAGGGCCTGCATGCTGGGCGAGTACCTGCCGATCCTGCTGTTCCTGATCGTCTCCACCGGCCTCGGCCTCGTTCTCCTCGTCGGCGGCTGGCTCCTCGGACCCAAGCGCCCCGACGCGGAAAAACTCTCGCCCTACGAGTGCGGCTTCGAAGCCTTCGAGGACGCGCGTATGCCGTTTGACGTGCGCTACTACCTGGTCGCGATCCTGTTCATCGTCTTCGACCTCGAAATCGCCTTCGTCTTTCCGTGGGCGTTGGTTTTCCGCGACATCGGTGAGCCCGCGCTGTGGGCCATGGCCGGATTCCTCGGCATCCTGGTGTTCGCCTTCATCTACGAATGGAAGAAGGGAGCGCTCGAATGGGAGTGATCCAGACCGTCTCGCGCGTCATGCACAACCCGGAGCCGCTCGGCCGGGTCGATGACCTGCTGCGCCCGGAGTCCGACAACCCACTGTTCGAGCGCGGCTTCGTCACCACGTCGGTCGATTCGCTGGTCAACTGGGCGCGTACCGGCTCGCTGTGGCCGATGACCTTCGGCCTGGCCTGCTGCGCCGTCGAGATGATGCACGCGGGCGCCTCGCGCCTCGATCTCGACCGCTACGGCGTGGTGTTTCGCCCGTCGCCGCGCCAGTCCGACGTGATGATCGTGGCCGGCACCCTGGTCAACAAGATGGCGCCGGCGCTGCGCAAGGTCTACGACCAGATGCCCGAGCCGAAGTGGGTGATCTCGATGGGCAGCTGTGCCAACGGTGGCGGCTACTATCACTACAGCTATTCGGTGGTCCGCGGCTGCGACCGCGTGGTGCCGGTCGACGTCTACGTGCCCGGCTGCCCGCCGACGGCCGAGGCGCTGGTGTACGGCATCCTGCAGCTGATGAAGAAGATCCGCCGCACCAACACGATCGCGCGCTGACGCGCCGGTCCCACGAAAAAACGGAAGCACGCAGAAACGACCATGGCCGAAGCCAAGCCGCGTCTCGCCGAACGTCTCCGCGCCCGCTTCGGCGAGCGCGCCCTCGCCATCGTCGAAGCCCATGGTGAGACGACGCTCGAAGTCGCGCCGTCCTGCTGCTTCGATGTGGCCCGAGCGCTGCGCGACGAGCCGGACTTCCATTTCGAACAGGCGGTCGACGCCTCGGGCCTCGATTTCCTCGGCTACGGCGAAGGCGAGTGGGAAACCACCGACGTCAGCAGCGAGGGCTTCTCGCGCGGCGTCGAGGGCGACGGCCCGGGCCGCTTCCGCTGGGAGAACCGCCCGCGCGGTGTCGGCCCGACGAAGCGCTTCGCCTCGGTGGTGCACCTGCTGTCGATCCGCCATAACGAGCGCCTGCGCCTGCGCACCTTCGCGACCGACAACGCGCTCCCGGTGGTGCCTTCGCTGGTCGAGATCTGGCCGGGTCTGGACTGGTTTGAGCGCGAGGCCTTCGACCTGTACGGCATCGTCTATGAAGGCCACCCGGACCTGCGCCGCATCCTCACTGACTATGGCTTCGTTGGCCACCCGTTCCGCAAGGACTTCCCGCTGATCGGCAACGTCGAAGTGCGCTACGACGCCGAGAAGCAGCGCGTCGTCTACGAGCCCGTGACGTCTGTCGAACCGCGCGTCGGCGTGCCGAAGGTGGTGCGCGAGGATTCGCGCTGGCACCAGGCGGCGTCTGAAAACGCGGCGAAGAAGGCCTGACGCCATGACCCAGGAAATCCGCAACTACACGATGAACTTCGGGCCGCAGCACCCGGCGGCCCACGGCGTGCTGCGTCTCGTGCTGGAGATGGACGGCGAGACCGTTCGCCGCGCCGATCCGCACGTTGGCCTGCTGCACCGCGGCACGGAGAAGCTCGCGGAGTCAAAGCCGTACAACCAGTCGATCGGCTACATGGATCGCCTCGACTACGTCTCGATGATGTGCAACGAGCACGCGTACGTCATGGCCATCGAGCGCCTGGCCGGCATCGAGCCGACGCCGCGCGCGAAGATGATCCGTACGCTGTTCGACGAGATCACCCGCATCCTCAACCACTTGATGTGGGTCGGCACCAACGGCCTCGACCTCGGCGCGATGGCGATGTTCCTCTACGCCTTCCGAGAGCGCGAGGAGCTGATGGACTGCTACGAGGCGGTGTCGGGCGCGCGTATGCATGCGGCCTACTACCGTCCGGGCGGCGTGTACCGCGACCTGCCGGACACGATGCCCAAGTACGCCGAGTCGCCGTGGCGCAAGGGCAAGGAGCTCAAGCGCATCAACGAGTGGCGCGAAGGCTCAATGCTCGACTTCCTCGACGCCTTCGCCGACGACTTCCCGAAGCGCGTCGACGAGTACGAGACGCTGCTCACTGACAATCGCATCTGGAAGCAGCGCACCGTCAACATCGGCATCGTCACGCCCGAGCAGGCCCTGGCCTGGGGTATGACCGGCCCGATGCTTCGCGGCTCCGGCATCGCCTGGGACCTGCGCAAGAAGCAGCCCTACGCCTGCTATGCCGATGTCGACTTCGACATCCCGGTGGGCGTCAACGGCGACTGCTACGACCGCTACCTCGTGCGCGTCGAGGAAATGCGCCAGTCGGCGCGGATCATCAAGCAGGCGGTGGCTTGGCTCCGGGCGAATCCCGGCCCGGTCATCGTCGACAACTACAAGGTGTCGCCGCCGTCGCGCGAACAGATGAAGGGCGACATGGAAGCCCTCATCCACCACTTCAAGCTGTTCACCGAGGGCTATTCGCTGCCCGCGGGCGAGGTGTACGCCGCCGTCGAAGCGCCGAAGGGCGAGTTCGCGGCCTACCTCGTCTCGGACGGTGCGAATAAGCCGTTCCGCCTGAAGCTGCGCGCCCCGGGCTTCGCGCACCTGAGCTCGATGGACGCCATCGTCAAGGGCCACATGCTGTCGGACGTCGTCGCCATGATCGGCACCTACGACGTCGTGTTCGGAGAGATCGACCGATGAAAGCCACGGGCAATTTCGAGGCCTGCCAGCACGTCGACCCGATGGTCGCGCTGAGCGATGCGACCCGCGCCCGCATTGAGGAATGGTTGGCGCGTTTCCCGGCCGACCGCCGCCGCTCCGCCGTGATCCAGGCGCTGATCGCTGCACAGGAGCAGAACCAGGGCTACCTGACCGACGAGCTGATCGCCGCCGTCGCCAAGTACATCGGCATCCCGCCGGTCTGGGCCTACGAGGTCGCGAGCTTCTACTCGATGTTCGCGCTCGAGCCGGTCGGCCGGAACGTCGTCGCCGTCTGCACCAACATCAGCTGCTGGCTCAACGGGGGCGAAGACATCGTCCGCCACTGCGAGAAGAAGCTCGGCGTCAAGAACGGCGAGTCGACCGCCGACGGCCGCGTGTGGCTGAAGGTGGAAGAGGAATGCCTCGCCGCCTGCGCCGGCGCCCCGATGATGGTCGTCAACGGCCATTACCACGAGAAGCTGACGCCGGCCTCGGTCGACGCCATCCTCGACGAGTTGAAGTGAGGCCACGCATGGCACAGCACGCATCGCACGCCACCGGTCCCGTCGGCCCCGCGCCGCAGGAGCACCAGGTCGTCTACACCACGCTGCACTTCGACAAGCCGTGGTCGTACGAGAACTACCTCAAGGTGGGCGGCTATGCCGCGTGGCGCAAGATCCTCGCGGAGAAGATCCCGCCCGAGCAGATCATCGAGCAGGTCAAGCAGAGCTCGCTGCGCGGCCGCGGCGGCGCCGGTTTCCCGACCGGCCTGAAGTGGAGCTTCATGCCGCGCAATGCGCCGGGCCAGAAATACATCCTCTGCAACTCGGATGAATCCGAGCCCGGCACCTGCAAGGACCGCGACATCCTGCGCTACAACCCGCACGCGGTGATCGAGGGGATGGCCATCGCCTGTTACGCCACCGGCTCGACGGCGGCCTACAACTACATGCGCGGCGAGTTCCACCACGAGCCCTTCGAACACTTCGAGGAGGCGCTGAAGGAGGCCTACGCGAACGGCTGGCTCGGCAAGAACCTGTTGGGCAGCGGCGTCGACGTCGACATGTACTCCGCACTCGGTGCGGGCGCGTACATCTGCGGCGAAGAGACGGCGCTGATGGAGTCGCTGGAAGGCAAGAAGGGCCAGCCGCGCTACAAGCCGCCGTTCCCGGCGAACTTCGGCCTCTACGGCCGCCCGACCACGATCAACAACACCGAGACCTACGCCTCGGTGCCGGCCATCATCCGCAACGGCGCCGAGTGGTTCTTGAACCTCGGCAAGCCCAACAACGGCGGCCCGAAGATCTTCTCCGTCTCCGGCCATGTCGCGAACCCTGGCAACTTCGAGATCCGCCTCGGCACGCCGTTCAAGGACCTGCTGGAGATGGCGGGCGGCATGCGCAATGGCCGCAAGCTGAAGGCGGTGATCCCGGGTGGCTCCTCGATGCCGGTGCTGCCGGGCGAGACCATGCTCGGCCTGACCATGGACTACGACAGCATCCAGAAGGCCGGTTCGGGCCTGGGCTCAGGCGCGGTCGTCGTGATGGACGACACCACCTGCATGGTCCGCGCCTGCCAGCGCATCGCGCGCTTCTACTTCAAGGAAAGCTGCGGCCAGTGCACGCCCTGCCGCGAAGGCACGGGCTGGATGTACCGCGTGCTGACGCGGATCGTCGAGCACAAGGCGACGATGGACGACCTGCACATGCTGAAGGCCGCCGCGGGCCAAATCGAAGGCCACACCATCTGCGCGTTCGGCGAGGCCGCGGCATGGCCGGTGCAGGGCTTCCTGCGCCAGTTCTGGAACGAGTTCGAGTACGCCATCGTCAACAAGCGCTTCCTGGTCGACGACCAGGCCGCGGGCGTCGTCACGGAGAAGGCCGCATGAGCGCCGCCACGCCCACCGCACCGGTCGCCACCGACCTGGTGAACATCGAGATCGACGGCGTGCCGATGCAGGCGCGCAAGGGCTCGATGGTCATCCAGGCCGCCGACGCCGCCGGCATCGCCATCCCGCGCTTCTGCTACCACAAGAAGCTGCCGATCGCGGCCAACTGCCGCATGTGCCTCGTCGACGTCGAGAAGATGCCGAAGCCGGCGCCGGCCTGTGCCACGCCAGTCATGGAAGGCATGAAGGTCACCACCCAGACCAAGCGCGCGCTCGACGCGCAGCGCAACGTCATGGAGTTCCTGCTGGTCAACCACCCGCTGGACTGCCCGATCTGCGACCAGGGCGGTGAGTGCGAGCTGCAGGACGTCTCGATGGGCTACGGCCGCTCGGTCAGTCGCTACGTCGAGCGCAAGCGCGTCGTGGCCGACGAGGACCTCGGCCCGCTGGTCGCCACCGAGATGACGCGCTGCATCCACTGCACGCGTTGTGTCCGCTTCACCGCCGATGTCGCCGGCACCTACGAGCTCGGCGGCATGTACCGCGGCGAGAACCTGCAGATCGGTACCTACGACGGCAAGCCGCTGATGAGCGAGCTCTCCGGCAACGTCATCGACGTCTGCCCGGTCGGCGCGCTGACCAACAAGGTGTTCCGCTTCAAGGCGCGCCCGTGGGAGCTGGTGGCACGCGAGTCGGTCGGTCTGCATGACGCGCTCGGGTCCAACCTGTTCCTGCACGTCCGCCGCGGTGACGTGCTGCGCATCGTGCCGCGTGACAACGAGGCAGTGAACGAGTGCTGGCTGTCCGACCGCGACCGCTATTCGCACGAAGGCCTCTATAGCGAAGACCGCGCCACGTCGCCGCTCGCCAAGCAGGCGGACGGCAGCTGGAAGGCCATCGGTTGGGACGAGGCGGTGGGCCTCGCCGCCGCGATGCTGAAGGCGTCGGGTGCGGACACCGGGCTGCTCGTGCATCCGGCCACCTCGAACGAGGAAGGCGCCTCGCTGGCGCGCCTCGCCAAGGGCCTCGGCACGGTACACGTCGACCATCGCCTGACCCAGGTCGATTTCGCCGATGCGCCGGTGGCCGAAGCCTTCGGCCGCAGCGCCGCTGAGCTCGAGAACGCCGACGTTGTGCTGCTGGTCGGCACCAATCTCCGCCACGAAGTGCCGCTGTTGCATCAGCGCGTGTTGAAAGCGACGAAAAAAGGCGCGAAGGTCTTCGCGATCAACCCGGTCGACTTCCCGGTGGCGCATGCGCTGG
>JBOFQO010000232.1:0-4585 GCA_051660925.1 Silanimonas sp.
TGGAAGGGCCGGCGCGCGCGGTAGACGAAGCTGGTGATGCCGTATTCCTCGGTCTCCGGCGTGTGCTCGCCTCGGAGCTCCTTCATCCAGCCCGGGGCCAGCTGCGCTTTGACGAAGTCGAAGCGGCCGGTGCCGAGCACGCGGTCCAGCGCGATCGCTGAGTGCGCGGTCTCGACGATCTCGGCGTCGCGGTTCAACGCGCGGATCACCTGCTTCACCTGCGCCGTGGTCTCCGCCCCGGCGCGGTCGGTCTTGTTGACGAGGATGACGTCGGCGAACTCGACCTGCTCGGCGAGTAGATTCACCAGCCCGCGCTGGTCGTCCGGGCCGGCGCCCATGCCGCGGTCGGCGAGGCGCTCCGGCGAGCAGAAGTCGCGGGTGAAGGTCTCGGCGTCGACCACGGTCACCATGGTGTCGAGCCGCGCCACGTCGGACAGCGAGAAGCCGTCCTCGTCGCGCACCGCGAAGGTCGCCGCGACCGGCATCGGTTCGCCGATGCCGGTGGATTCGATCAGCAGGTAGTCGAAACGCTGCTCGGCGGCGAGGCGCTTCACCTCTTCGCGCAGGTCGTCACGCAGCGTGCAGCAGATGCAGCCGTTGCTGAACTCGACGAGCTTTTCCTCGGTGCGCGACAGCTCGGCGCCGCCGTCGCGAACGAGCTGGGCGTCGATGTTCACCTCGCTCATGTCGTTGACGATCACGGCGACGCGCTTGCCCTCGCGGTTGCGCAGGACGTGGTTGAGCAGGGTGGTCTTGCCGGCGCCGAGGAAGCCGGAGAGGACGGTGACGGGGAGGCGGGGGTCCATGCGAAAGGCGGCTGTGATGTTATAGAGTTACATTCTAGCATTCTGCACACCGCCCGCCGCCCCCCGGTCCCGCCGCCCCCTGTTTCGGAGGTCTTCAGTGATCCCCAGCACCTACGCCGACTGGCGCCGCTGCATCGAACGCGACTGCGGGATCCCGCTGACCGTCGACTTCATCGCGCAGCGCATCGCCGACCTGGGCGATCCGCGCTCGCACCACACGCAGCAATTCCTTCGCGTCTACGGCCCTGAGCACCACGCCCGTGTGCTGGCGTGGTTCGCGCAGGCGCAGGCGGACGTCGCCGCCAGCCGCTGAGACGCGACGCGTGGGCGCCCTCGCCACACCGAGCGGCTGGCGCGAATCGGCCAGCGCGGCGGTCTTCGCTGGCGTCGCCGACGGGGCCTGCACCGCAGCGATCTGGCGTCGCCCGCTGGCGAGCGACCTTCGTGAGGACGTGGCGACGATGGCGGCCTTGCCGGCCTTCCGGCATCGAGCCGTCCTTGGCGCCGATCGCCCGGCGTTGGCAGTCGAGGCGGTCCTCGCACCCCTCGGCGGTGCCGCGCGCTGGCCGGCGTTCGCGCGCGAGCTACGCCAGCTGCTGGCCCTGGTCGGCGCCTTGGAGGGCCTCGCGCCGCGCAGCCTGCGCCTGGAATGCATCGACGACGACGGCTGCCGGCTGTTCCACGCCGACCGCGTCGCCGCGCGCTTGCTGTGCACCTATGTGGGCGCCGGCACCGAGCTGCTGCCCGAGGCCGCTGCTGATCGCACGCGGATGGGGCAGGGCGACAATCGCCATGTCGTCGATGCCGACGCCATCGTGCGCGTGTCGACCGGCGCGGTGCTGCTGATGCGCGGCGACCTGTCACCGCATGGGCCTGGCGTGCTGCATCGCTCGCCGCCGAACCCCGCGCGCGCGCCGCGACTGCTGGCCGCGGTGGATGCATGAGCCCGGCGTCCGTCACTCCGCTTCTCGAAGGAGCATGGCTGCATGCGACCGTGTTCACGGCGGCACTGGCGCTGGTCGCCGTCTCGGCCAGTGGCGCGTGGTGGATGCGCTGCCCGCGCGGTGGCAGCGCGGCGCGTCTGCTAGCCCTGCTGGGACTTGCCGTCGGTGCGTTGCTCGGCGACGTGCTGCTGCACCTGCTGCCGCACGCGTGGAAGGATCAGGGTGTGGCGCCGACGCTGCTGCTTGCGATGGCGGGCTTCGGCCTATTCGCTGCCGTCGACCGCTTGCGCTCGCGTCGACATCGTTCGACGACGTTGCATGGACGCTGGTCGCGCACACGGATGGTCGCGGTGCTGCTCGTTGACGGCCTGCATCACCTGGTCGATGGCGTGATGCTCGCGGTGGCCTTCAGCGCCTCGCCGGCGCTCGGCGTGGCGACGTGGATCGCGCTACTCGCCCATGAGCTGCCGAAGGAATGGGGCGAGCTGGCGATGTTGGTCACCGCGGGGCGCAGCGTGCGGCAGGCGGTACGCCTGAACGTCAGCGCCGCCGCGCCCCTGCTGCTCGGCGCGGGGGCTGGTCTTGCCTGGGGCGACGGTGCGCATGCGGCGCTGGGCTGGCTCGGTGCGGTCGTCGCTGGTGGATTCCTGTACCTCGTGTTGTTCCTGCTGTGGCCCGCGGTGCGACGACTGCGCTGGCAGACGCCGGTTCCACTTCGACGGCCGTGGTGGGCGATGGCCGCCGGTCTGTTTGCGATGGGTGCGTTGGCCTTCGGCGAGCAGCGGTTGGGCCTCGGGCACGGGCATGTCCACGGCCTCGACGGCGTTCCGCGCGAATCCCCGAAGTCGTTCGCCCCTTGGCTGCAGCCGGAGGGATGAGTAGCGGCAACGACGGAGCCGCTGCACGACGACGGCGCGAGCTGAGGAGCCACTTCACCAGTCGACGCTGAGCACCAGCTCCGCCGATCGGCCGTCTTCGACGCCGTAGGCGCCGGGCCCTTCGAGGTCGTAGAACCGCTTGTCGAGCAGATTGTCGACGCCCAGCCGCAGTGCGGCATGGCGCCCGGACCACGAGAAGGCGTAGCGCGCGCCGAGATCGAACTCGGTCGCCGAAGGCAGGCGCACGCGGTTGTCGGTGGTCGCGGCGACGCCCCCGCGATGGTCGACCCCCGCGTCCAGCGACAGGCCCTCGAGGCCCGGCACGCGCCAGTCGAGGCTCAGCAGCGCCTTGCGTCGCGGGAAGCCGACCGGATCGCGGCCGATAACGCCGGCGTCGACCTCCTCGCCGGTGACGCGCGGGTCGGCGAGTACCGCGCCGGCCACAAGACTCAGTCGCGGATGCAGCGCGCCGACGAGGGACAGTTCGACGCCGCGCGTCGCGACGTCGCCCAGCGCGGTGAAGCGGCGACCGGCATCGAGGCTGAAGTAGGGCTTCTCAAGTTGGAATGCGCCGGCGATCAGCGTCAGCGTTGGCCGCAGCGCGACACGCACGCCGGCTTCGAGCTGGCGGGTTCGGATGGCGGGCGCGGGCTGGCCGCGATTCACCGCGTTGGCCGGCGCCACCCCGCTTTCCTCGAGGCCCTGCGTGGCCGAGCCATACAGCACGACGCGCGGGTTCAATTGCCAGGCGCCGTTGGCGTAGCCGAGCGTCGGCGTCGAACGCGTGCGGCCCGCGCCGGTATCCGGGCGGCTCACGTGCTTCTCGTCCTCGACGCGCTGCACACCAAACCCGAGCTGCGCGCCATTGGCCCACTGCGACTCCCACGCCGCCCCGAGCGCGGTCTGGCGGATGGACTCCGTCGATTGCGGGCCGAAGGCCAGCGTCGGCTCGGGCAGGTCGATGGGTTCGCCCCAGCGGCGCGGGCCGAGGTCGACCTCCGCCGCGCCGTCGTAGCGCAGGCGCCGATGCTTGGCGCGCAGGCTGAGGTGCAGGCGATGCGCGACGTCGTCGCCGACGAAGGCGCGGGTCAGTCGCAGTTCGCCGCTTCGCGAGCGGTAGGCCGAAGGGGGATCGATGAAGGCAACTTGCCGGTAGCCGCCCAGCTCATCGACGTCGAGCGCCAGCTGCGTGCTTGAACGCCGGTCGGCGAAGCTCGAATCGAATACGCCGCCCTTCAACGTCCAGTGCGGTGACAGCGCGGCGTCGACCACGGTGCCGAAGATCGTCCCGCGGCCGGAGTAGTGTGCCCAGTCGACGCCGTCGTAGCGGCGCTCGGGCGGCAACACGGGCGGCGGTGCGCCGTCGGCGGTGAGGTAGATTGGGCCCGCCTCGTCGTCGCGCACCACCGAGCGCGCCCAGAACGGCATCACGCGCACGCCGGGTGCGGGCGTCCAGTGCAGCGACACGCCTTCGTTGCGTCTGGAATTGTCGGTGCCGTTGAAGAACTCGTCCTCGCCCATCGCTACGCCGCCGACGATGCCGAGCGTCCCGGGAAGCAGCGTGGCCGAAGCGTCGATCTCGACGAGATGGCCACCGAAACTGTTCGCGGACGCGACCAGCGACGCTTGCGATCCGTCGACGGGGCGTCGCAGCGCGAAGTCAACCACGCCGGTGGGCGCCGGCAGCGGCAGGCCTTGCGCGGCCAAGCCAACCCGGATCGTCGTGGACTGGCGGATGCGCGCTGGAGGCTGGAAGAACGGATCGAAGTACAGGCCCTCGATGCGCGCGTTGCCGGCGTCGATCGGCGAAAAACCGCGCACATCGTCGCTGTCGTACAGGCCGATCTCCTCGCGCCCTAGGCTGATGCCGAAGGCGTCGACGGCCTGCGTCACCGCGTTCTCAGCGGCGCGCTGGGCGACGGCGGCGTTCGGTAACGCCGCAGCGACGAGACAGGCC
>JBOFQO010000233.1:0-5045 GCA_051660925.1 Silanimonas sp.
GCGTGGTGCAGGGCGGCGAAGAAGCGCTCCGCACTGCCGGGCACGCCCATCAGGCCCGAGCCCTGCAGTTCGAGCGCCGCGAGCCCGCGCACCAGCGACAGGCCCTTCACCGGGTTCGTCGACGGCGCCGGGTTGGCCACCACGCGCGTGCCGGGCTTCTCGGGCTGGCGCACGTCGCGCACGTTGAGCGCGATGCCGGCCGCCATCGCCGGCGCGAGCGACTGCGGGTGCAGGGCCTTGGTGCCGAAGTAGGCGAGCTCCATCGCTTCCGCGTAGCTCAGCTCGGGCAGCACGACGGCCTCCGGCTCCAGGCGTGGATCCGCCGACATCAGGCCATCCACTTCTTTCCAGATCGTCAGTTCGCGCGCCTTGAACAGCGCGGCAAACAGAGCGGCCGAGTAGTCGCTGCCGTTGCGGCCCAGCGTCGTGTGCGTGCCGTCGGCGAGGCGGGCGAGGAAGCCGGTGGCGATCCGGTTTGGCTGCGGATGCGCGCGTCGCCACGCCGCCAATGCCTCGCGTGTTGCCGCCTCGTCCAGTCGCGCGCCGAGCTCGCCGTGCGTCACGACGAGCACTTCGCGGGCGTCGAGCCAGGCCCAGTCCGTGCCGAGCAGCGCGGCGAGGATGCGGCTCGACCACACTTCGCCGGCGCCGCTGATGCGCGCCGCCTGCCCGGCGTCGGTTCTTCCGCTGCGCAGGTGCGCGAGATCCTCGTCGAGCTGGGCGATGTCGCGATCGAGCAGGTCGCTCGCGAGGCCCAGTGGCGCCAGCAGGGCGCGGTGCGAAGCGAGCAGGAAGGGCAGATCGGCGTGGTCGCGTCCGGCCTGCGCAGCATGCATCGCCGCGACGAGCCGATCGGTGGTACCAAAGGTTGCCGAGACGACGGCGAGCTGTGGGCGTGGTGCGCCGGCCTTCAGCAGGCTCGCCGCGCGACGGAACCCGGTGGCGTCGGACAGCGCCGCCCCACCAAATTTGTGGGCGTCAGGCGCTAGCGACGCCGACCAGTGCGCGTCAGCGAGGGCTTCGGAGGGGGCGGCAGCATCCAAGGGGCAACTCCTTCGGGAGGCCGGTCTTGGATGGGAAACCCCGCGTCCGTGACCGGCGCGGGGTGGTGGATCAGTTCGGCCACCCCGGCCCTTCGAAGGTGCCGGTCGTGGTGGTGAAACCCGCGACCGGCACGCGAATACCGATAACGCCGCCCAGGGCGGTCGTCGTGACGGTGAGCGTGAGCAGGTCGAGGCGCATGGGCCCCACTTGAACCCGCGGGGCGCAGGCTTGTCAAGCCGGCGTCAAGGCGACGCCGGCGCGTACCCGTGGCTCAGGCCGCTTCCGCTTCGGCGATGCGCGGGCCGTGCAGCAGGGCCTGGCGGACAGCATCGACGATCAGGTCGACCTCGGCGCTGCCAATCGCGAACACCGGGGTGAAGCGCAGCGAATTGACGCCGCCGTGGATCACGTTGACGCCCTTCTCGCGGATGAACTCCTCGGTGCTCGTCGTGCCATAGCACTTGTAGTGCGTGGCGATCTCGCAGGAGAACAGCAGGCCGGTGCCCTGCACCTTGGTGATGGTGCCGTGCGGCAGCTCGGCCTTCAGCGCCTCGAGCTTGGCCAGGAACTCCGCGCCGCGGGCGCGGATGTTGGCGCGCAGCTCCGGCGTCAGCAGCGACAGCGTGGCGGCGGCGGTATCCATCGCGCGCGGGTTCGCGGTCATCGTGTTGCCATAGGTGCCGCGGCGGTACAGGCCAGCAGCACGCTCGGAAACGGCGAGGATCGACATCGGGAACTGCGCGGCGTTCAGCGCCTTGGAGTAGGTCTCCATGTCCGGCGCCTCGAGGCCTTCGAATCCCGGGTAGTCGATGATCGACAGCACGCCGTGCGCGCGGATGCCGGCCTGGATGCTGTCGACCAGCAGCAGGGTGCCGTGCTCCTTGGTCAGGCGGCGGGCCTCGGCGTAGAAGTCCGCCGGCAGCGCGCGGCCAGGGTCGCCTTCGCCCATCACCGGCTCGATAAACATCGCTTCGAAATACCAGCCGTTCGCTTCCGCATCGGCGAAGGCCTGGCGCAGCGCGTCGATCGAGTAGGGCTCGATCGTGATCAGCTGGTCGGCGTGATGCTTGTGGCTCGCGAGATGCTGCGCGTAGGTCTTGCGGCTGGAATCCGAGTACAGCGCCGGCAGCTCGGTGCGGCCGTGGAAGGCGCCCTTCACCGCGAGGCGCTTCACCTTCTTGCCGGCGTGGCGGCCGCCGGCGTCGGTGTGGACCTTGGTGTTCACATCGGCAATGCGGCCGGCCAGCGACACCGACTCCGAGCCCGAGTTCAGCGCGAGGAACTTGGCGTAGGGACAGCCGCCGCGGGTGTGACCGATCTCCGCGCGCAGCGCGCGGTCAAGGCGCAGGTGCGAGAGCGAGGGCGTCATGATGTTCGCCATCACCTGTGGCCTGGCCATGGCCGAGAGCACGGCGAACGGCGTGTGGCCGAAGCCGAGCATGCCGTAGCCGCCGCAGTCGTAGACCACCGCGCCCTTCAGCGTCACGACCCACGGGCCGCGCGCGGCCAGCGCGATGTAGGGGTTCACCGCGTCGTCGGGGTAGAAGTTCAGGAAGCCGCCCTGCGCGATGGCCATCTGCTCGGCTTCGTCGCGGTCCAGCAACTCCCGGAACTCGACCTTGATGGCCTCGAAGGCTTCGAGCGCGGCGTCGATGGCCGCACCGAGCTGCGGGTGCGTCGCGCCGAAGCGCTCGATCACGTCGTCTGACAGACCGGTGGTGCGGACGTGGCCGGCGTGGGCACGAAGCGGATGAAGGCGGGCGGCGAGGCTCATGGAAACTCCGGTCGGGTGAAAAGAAAACAGCGCCGCGGCGGTGCGTGGCGCTGTTTTTCCTTCGAGAACAACAACTTGCGCCGATGCTAGCACCGCCCCCCGGTCGCCGTAACCCCCGTGTGTTTCAAACGGCTGTCACAGGCCGTTCCGGGGTCTTCAGGTGCGCGTCGTCGCCTCCTCATCCGGCACGAACTTCAGCACATTGCCGTTGATGCAGTAGCGCTTGCCCGTGGGTGGCGGGCCGTCCTCGAACACGTGTCCGAGGTGGATGCCGGAGCTGGCGCTGCGCACTTCGGTGCGCACGCCGTAGAGGCTCAGGTCGCCGTGGTAGGTCACCGCACCGGGCAGCGGTTGGAAGAAGCTCGGCCAGCCGGTGCCGCTGTCGAACTTCGTGTCGGTGCGGAACAGCGGCGCGCCGGTGATCGGGTCGACGAAGGTACCGGGACGCGTCTCGTCGAGATGCGAACCGGTGAACTGACGCTCGGTGCCGCTGTCGAAGGCGATCTCGCGCTGCGCCTCGGTGAGCAGGCGGAAGCCCAGCCATTGCCAGAAGCGTGCCTTGTCGCCGTTGTAGCCGGTGTAGCGCGAGACCTCCTTGCCCTTCTCGAAGAGGACAATCGTTGGCGTGGCGAACAGCGGCTTCTCCAGCGCCCAACCCTCGGGCTCGCGGGTGTCCAGCGTGTGCACGATCGCCACCGGCGACTGCCAGCCGTCGCTGACTTCAGCGCGGAACTTCGCGCAGAACGCGCAGTCGGCGGCCTCGAAGACCACCAGCTGGCGTTCGGCATCTAGCGCGGCGCCGACGAGGCGAGCGGTTGACGCCGCGCGAACGACGGTTGAGCCCTGCGCAGCCGGGGGCGACGACGCGTTGGCCGTGTCGCTGGTCGCGACGTTCGCAGCCGTTGCGGCGCCGCCGAGCTTCGCCAGCGCCTCGGCCGGGAACTTGACCCCGGTACCGCCCAGTCCGCAGTAGCCGTCGGGGTTCTTCGCCAGATAGTCCTGGTGGTAGTCCTCGGCAGCGACGTAGCGCGTCAGCGGCTGGATCTCGGTGGTGATGGCGCCATAGCCGTCCGCCGCGAGCGCGGTCTGGTAGGCGGCCTTTGTGGCGGTGGCCGTGGCGAACTGCGCGTCGCCATGCGTGTAGATGGCGCTTCGGTAGTTGCTGCCGATGTCGTTGCCCTGGCGATCACCCTGCGTCGGATCGTGGTTCTCCCAGAACCCGGCCAGCACGGCGGCGAGCGTGGTGGCCCGGGTGTCGAAGACCACCTTCACCACTTCGGCGTGGTTGCGTTTCTCAGTGAGCCCGAGCTTCCGCGCGCGCTCGGTGTTGAGCACGTCGCTGTACGTGCCGGGCACCTCGCCGTTGGCGTAGCCGCTTTCGACGTCGACGACGCCGGGCAGGGCACCCATGCGGCGCTCGGCGCCCCAGAAGCAGCCCATGCCGAGCACGACGGCGTCGAGGTGTTCGCGCGGGACGTCGGGCGTCGGTAGGGCGGCACTGGCCAGCGCCGGCGAGACGGGGGCCTGGCCACAGGCGGCGAGCGTTCCGGCGAGCAGTGTGGCCAGGGCGATGCGGGTGCTGGGCGTGGCGTTCATGTCGATCCGTGTGGGGGTGGACGTCCGTGGATTCGAGGTTCGGACGCGATGCGTTACATGACGGATGTCAGGCCGTTCAGCTGACGGTTTGGACTGCGCCGCCGGCACAGGGTGACCCATCGTTCGCCCATGGAGGTGAACACGATGAGCAGTCCCGTTGGATCCGTTGTCGCCCGCCTGCGTGGCGTCACCCATTCGTACGGCGCGCTGACCGCGCTCGAAGGCCTTGATCTCGACGTCCGCGCCGGCGAGGTGCTGGCCTTGCTCGGCCCCAATGGCGCCGGCAAGACCACCGCGCTTGGCCTGCTGACCGGACTGCTGCGCGTGCAGCGAGGCCTCGTGGAGCTTTGCGGCGGCGACCCGCGCGACGTCGCTTCGCGGCGCGTGCTCGGTGCCATGCTTCAGGAGGCGCGTCTGCCTGAAACCTTGCGCGTTGGTGAGCTCGTGCGGCAGTTCAGCGCCTGCTACCCATCGCCACGGCCCGAGGCCGAAACGCTGGCGCTGGCTGGCCTCGAGGGCCTGGAGCGCCGCAGCTACGGTGCGCTATCCGGCGGCCAGCAGCGTCGCGTGCAGTTCGCGCTCGCCATCTGCGGTCGCCCCCGCGTGGTGCTGGTCGACGAGCCCACCACTG
>JBOFQO010000234.1:0-4253 GCA_051660925.1 Silanimonas sp.
AGTAGCGCGCGGCGGCGAGCTTGCCCTCAAGCATGGCGCGGCGGACGTCGCCGCCGACGAGCGCGCGCTTCGCCGCGATCGCTTGATCGAGCCACACCCACGCGACCACGGCGTGGCCCATCGCGTCGAGCAGCAGGTAGGCGTTCGCGAGCGCGAGTTCGAGATCGCTGGCGGCGGTCTTCCCGGCCTTCGTCACCGCGGGACCGAGGGCTGCCCAGCGCGTTGCCAGCGTTCCGGCCAAGGGCGAGAGGTCGGCGTCGGCGTGCGCAGCGGCGACGGTCGCCTCGACGCGCTTGCTCAACAACGCGAACGCTTTCCCGCCGTCGGCGAGCAGCTTGCGGCCCAGCAGGTCCATCGCCTGGATGCCGTTGGTGCCTTCGTGGATGGCGTTGATGCGGTTTTCTCGCCACAGCCGTTCGACCGGGAAATCGCGGGTGTAACCGGCGCCGCCGTGCACCTGGATCGCGAGCGAGTTCGCGTCCTGCCCGTAGTCGGACGGCCAGGCCTTCACGATCGGCGTCAGCAAGTCGACGAGCGCCTGCGCCTCTGCGTCGCGACCGTGCTTGGCTTCGTCGATCAGGCGTCCGGCGTACAGGCACAGCGCAAGGCCGCCTTCCGCGTAGCTCTTCGCCTTCAGCAGCATGCGGCGGACGTCGGCGTGCTCGATGATCGGGATCATCGGTGTCGTCGCATCGCGCTCGCCGGGCTTGCGGCCCTGGCGACGTTCCTTCGCGTAGTCGAGTGCGGCGCGGTAGCCGGCGTAGCCGGTCATCGCCGCGCCGATGCCCACGCCGATCCGGGCCTCGTTCATCATCACGAACATGCCGCGCAGGCCATCGTGCGGCGCGCCGACCAGTTCGCCGATGGCGGGCTCGTCCTCGCCGAAACCGAGCAGGCAGTTCACCTGCCCGTGCGTGCCGAGCTTGTGGTTCAGGCCGATCAGCCGCACGCCATTGCGCGCGCCGGCGGTGCCGTCGGCATCGACGTGACGGCGGGGCACGAGGAACAACGAGATCCCCTTCGTGCCCGCGGGGCCACCCGGGATCTTGGCCAGCACCAGGTGCACGATGTTCTCGGCGATCTCATGGTCGCCGCTGCTGATCCACATCTTGTTGCCGCGGATGGCGTAGCGGCCATCGGGCAGCGGCTCGGCGACACAGCGCAGGTCGGCCAGCGACGAGCCCGCCTGCGGCTCGGACAGGCACATCGTGCCAAACCAGCGCCCCTCGTTCATGGCCGGAAGGAAGCGGCGTTTCTGCGCCTCGCTGCCGACTTCGCGGATCAGGTTGGCCGCGGCCTGCGTGAGGAACGCATAGCCGTTGGTCGCGACGTTGGCGCAGGAGAACAGCCCGCCGATCGCCGCGACGAAGGTGTAGGGCAGGCCGAGGCCGCCCTCCTCGGCGGGGGCTTCCATGCCGAAGAATCCGGCCTCGCGATAGGCGGCCAGCGCCTCGGAAATCGCCGGCATCAGCGCGACCTGGCCGTCGACGATCTGCGGCGGGTTCTGGTCAGAGACGGCCGCGTGCGGCAGGAAGTGCGCGGTCGCGAGGTCGAGCGCCGCGTCGAGCATGGCCACCCCGGTGTCGCGGTCGACGTGCGCGAAGGCGGGCATCGCGGCGAGCGCGTCGGCGCGCAACCAGTCGTAGAGCCAGAAGTGCAGATCGTCGCGGGGCGGGAGCATGGGCGTCCTTCAGGATGCGGGAGGCGAAGAGTAACCGTCGCGCCAGCTCGGGTACCGCGGCTGCCATCCGGTGTCGCGCAGCCGCGCGTTCGACACACGTTTGCCGCTCACCGGGCCAGCGGCCGCGCCCAGAGCGGGCAGATCGAGGCGCGCGCGCAGGCCGTCGATGACCTCGTGTTCGAGCACCGGGGCATCATCGTTGCCGCAGTAGATGCGGGCGATACGCGGCGCGTCGAGCAGATGGCGCAGAGCACCGGCGACGTCCTCGACGTGGATGCGGTTGGTCCAGCGCGGCTCGCCGGGCTCGTCGCGGCGCGCGCGGTTCCACATGCGCTCGCGGCCGGGACCGTAGATGCCGGAGGCGCGGAAGGCCGCGGCGTCAGCGTGCGCGTCAAGCTCGCGCTCGGCCTCGCGCAGCACACGGCCATTGAAGGCTGCGGCATCTGCGGGGGTGTCCTCGTTGACGACACCACCACCATCCTCCGCATAGACCGCCGTGCTCGACACGAACAGCACGCGACCGATCTCCGCGCGGTCGAGCAGTCGGCGCAAGCCGTCGCGATAGAGCGCGCGATAGGCCGCCTCGGTGCGCTCGTCGGGCGCGGCGCAGAACACCAGCGTGTCGAGGCGCTTGGGGATGGCGTCGAAGCCCTCGCCGCTGCGCAGATCAGCGCGTACCGTGCGGACGCCCTCGCCCATCGCGACCTCGCGGCGGCGCAGGGCCAGCACGTCGAAGCCGGCCGCGGCCGCGGCCGTCGCGAGGCGCGAACCGGTGTCGCCGGCGCCGGCGATCAGCAGCGAGCGGCGGGAGTCGTGGAAGGCGGGCATCGGCAGCGCGGCTCGGCGATGAAATCAACAGGGCGCCGATGCTACCGTTCGCCGATGAATCCCGCGGTGAACCTCGTGCTCGTCGGCCCCATGGGCGCCGGCAAGACCTCCATCGGCAAGCGGCTGGCCGAACGCTTCGGCTTGGCCTTCGTCGACCTCGACCACGCCATCGAGGCCGCCACCGGCGTTCGCGTGGCCGACATCTTCGAACGCGAGGGGGAGGCCGGATTCCGCGAGCGCGAGGCGCGCCAGCTGGCCGTCGAGCTCGAAGGCGAAGACAAGCTGGTTGCTACCGGTGGCGGCGCGGTGTTGCGCGAGGAGAGTCGCGCGCTGATGCGCGAGCGCGGCTACGTGCTGCACCTCGCCGTCTCCGTCGAGGAGCAGCTCAAGCGTCTGGCCAACGACCGCGTGCGGCCGCTGCTGCAGCGCCCCGACCGCGAGGACGTGCTGCGCGCGATGGCCGCCGCGCGGGCGCCGCTGTATGACGACGTTGCCGACCTGCGCTTCGACTCCAGCGGCCTGACGCCATCACAGGCCTGCGAGCGCCTCGTGCCTCAGCTGCGAGACCGCTGGTTGCGTGCGAGGGCGGCGTGATGCGCATCGTCGACGTCGACCTGGGGAGCCGCCGCTACCCGATCCATATCGGCCCCGGCCTGCTGGATGACGGGGCGCGGCTGGCCGCGCTGGCCCCCGGCCGCCACGTCCTGATCGTCAGCGATGCGAACGTCGCGCCGCACTACCTCGCGCGGGTCGAGGCGGCGTTTGCGGGCGGCACTGCCGGGAAGCGCGTCGCAAACCACGTGCTGCCGCCCGGCGAACAGGAAAAGACGCTGGCACGCTTCGGTGAGCTGATGACCGCGTTGGCGACGCTCGGCGCCAGTCGCGATACCACGCTCGTCGCGCTCGGCGGTGGCGTCATCGGCGACATGACCGGCTTCGCGGCGGCCTGCTGGATGCGCGGCGTGCGCTTCGTGCAGCTTCCGACCACGCTGCTGGCGATGGTCGACTCGTCGGTGGGCGGCAAGACCGCGGTCGACCTGCCCGAGGGTAAGAACCTCGTCGGTGCCTTCCACCAGCCCTCGGCGGTGATCGCCGACACCTCAACGCTCGCGACGCTGCCGGATCGAGAGCTGCGCGCGGGGCTGGCCGAGGTGATCAAGTACGGCGCACTCGGCGATACGGCGTTCTTCGACTGGGTGCAAGCGAACGCCGCCGCCCTGCTCGCCCGCGACGCCGGCGCGCTCAGCGAAGCCATCGCCACCAGCTGCGCACACAAGGCCGGCATCGTCGCCCGCGACGAGACCGAAACCGGCGAGCGCATGCTGCTCAACCTTGGCCACACCTTCGGCCACGCCATCGAAGCCGAACAAGGCTTCGGCGGGCTGGTGCACGGTGAGGCGGTGGCCGTGGGGATGGTTTTGGCGGCGCGGCTCTCGGCGTCTCTGGGCCTCGCGCCCGCCGCCGATACGGAACGACTGATCGCAGCGCTGCGCGCACTTGAACTACCCACAGACCTCCCCGGCGGCCTCGACCCGGACGCCCTGCTCGCCCGCATGCGGCTCGACAAGAAACACGTCTCTGGCACGCTGCGGCTGATCCTATGGCGCGGCGTCGGCCGGGCTTTTGTCGCGACGGGCATCGACGAGGCGGCCGTGCGGACGCTGCTCGCAGGCCGCTAGACTTGGCGCTCCACCAACCGGAGCACCACGGCATGATGTCTTTCCGCCCCCTCGCCCTCGCCCTC
>JBOFQO010000235.1:0-8681 GCA_051660925.1 Silanimonas sp.
CCGAGACGGTCGGCGGCGACGGCGACGGTTTCGACCGCCTGTTGAAGGTGCGCATCACCGGTATCGCCGAGGACGGCAAGGAGCGTACGCGCGAGATCGAAGCCACGCTGCATCGCGGCCCGCGCGTGGTGCGCTTCGATGGCGTGGAGATCGAGTTCGACCCGCTGGCCCCCGTGCTGCTGATGAGGAACGAGGATCGCCCCGGCATGATCGGCACGGTCGGCAGCCAGCTGGGTGCGGCCGGCGTCAACATCGTGAACTTCGCGCTCGGCGCGGCCGGCGATGGCCAGGCTCGCGCGGCGATCACGGTAGACCGCGCCATGGACGAGGCCCAGCTCGCCACCCTCCGCGCCATCCCCGGCGTGCTGACGCTGCAGCAGGTCTGAGCCGTGCGCGTCCTGCTTGCACGACACGGTGAAACCCCGTGGAACGCCGAGGGCCGCTACCAGGGCCAGATCGACATCCCGCTATCGCCGGTGGGGGAGCGCCAGGCGGCGCTGCTCGCCGAGCGCTTGAAGGAGGTGCGCATCACCCGCGCCGTCGCGTCACCGCTCATCCGGGCGCGGCGCACCGCGGAAGTCGCACTCGGGGAATCGCGTGCGGCGATGCTGGGCTTCGAACCCGAGCTGATGGAGATCGCGCACGGCACCTGGGAGGGCAAGCTCGCCAGCGAAATCCGCGCGGAGGACGGCGAGCGGCTCACCGCGTGGCGCGAGGCGCCCGAGACGGTGCTGATGCCGGGCCCGGGCGGTGAGTCGCTGCCCGGCGTGCTGGAGCGCGCGTGGCGGGGCTTCGCGCGGGCCTGCGATGGCCTCGGGGACGACGACACCCTGCTGGTGGTTGCCCACGACGCCGTGAACCGCGTGATCCTCTGCAAGCTGCTCGGCATTCCGCTGTCGAAGCTGTGGACCTTCCGGCAGGCGCCGACCACGCTGAACCTGCTGGAAGGCGCTTCGGTGGAGACGCTCGAGATCGTCCGGCTCAACGACTGCGCGCACCACACGGCGCTGTTCGGCGAAGCGGTGCATCGGGCGTTGTGAATGGCAGGGCGCCGGTCGGAGACGATCGGCGCCCTTGCCGGTTCAGCGCAGCGCCGCCTCAACCACCGGCACCGCCCAACGGGGCAAGGTCGCCAGTCCGTCGACATCGGGCCAGCGCAACCGCCCGCGGTCGATCGCCGCGACGAGCTTCGGCGGACGCAGTCGTTCGCCCTCGGGCACCGACACCGAGTTGTCGAAGACCTGGATCGCCTCGACGTGGGGCAGCAGCCGCACGAGATTCGCCATCGCGCTGACGTAGCGCTCGCGGACGCGGTGCTCGGGGATGTCGTGGCCGCCGTGGCGCACGCGCAGGGCGATGCGTTCGAGATGCCGCTCGACGCCGTCGAGGCCGACGTACCAGACCAGCACCGCGTGTGTGTGCGTCGCCTCGATGAGTGCCGCCGTGACCGAGCGACCGCCGAGCGTGGTTTCGAAGGCGAAGCTTTCGCGGCGCTCAACGGCAACCCGCAGGCGCCGTTGGCCCTCGGCCCAGGCCTCGCCGTCGGCGAGTTCGCGCGAGTGGCCGGCGGCCTGCAGCGCGCGCGACCAGTCGTCCGGGTTGAACCAGTCCATGCCGGCCTCGCGGAGGATCCGGCCGCCGATCGAACTCTTGCCCCCGCCATTCACGCCGGCGAGGACGTAGAGCACCGGCCGCGAACTCAGAAGCCGCCCCCGGCGGTGGGCGCGTCGTCGACGCGGCCCTCGCGGGCGAAGGCGGCGCGCAGGCGTTCGGCGGCGTCGGGGGCCTTCAGGGCCGCGAGGCGCTCGTCGAAGCGTCGCGACAGGCCGTCCAGCAGGGCCCGGTCCGCCGCTTCGGCGCGGGCGACCAGGGCCTCGTAGGCCGCGGGCTCAAGCAGCACCGCTTCGACCCGGTCGTGGGTGGTCAGGGCGAGGACGCCCTTGGCGCGTAGCCGGTCCTTGGCCGTCGACCAGTCGCGACGGACCGTGGTGGCGGGCATCGGTTCGAGGGCGTAGGACGCCCCGTGCTCACGGATGTGGGCCTTCATCGCGTCGCCTCCCGGGTGGGTGGAACCCGTGGTCGCAGCTTGCGCTGATGGCGCGAAAAACGCAAGTTGCGCTTTTTGCGCCCCTGGTGCCTACGGCACCGCCCGTCCCCGCGCCGCCTGCCACAGCCCGTACCACGCATTGCGCGGCAGCGGCTCGCTAACGGCCTGCACGGCATGCGGCAGGCGGTCGGTCTTGGCGGTGCCCAGCACCACGCGCGTGCCCGGCACGCTGGCGACCCAGCGCAGCAGCAGGCCGGCGCGGTCGAGGCCGAACTCGTGCGCCATGGCGTCTAGCGCATGGGCAAGCGCGTCGTCGCGGCGGGCCAGAACGCTGCCCCCACCGAGCGGCGACCAGGCCTGCAGCTCGGCCTTGCGCGCGCGCGTGGCGGCCGCGGTGCCGTCGTCGAGCGCTTGCGACTGCGTCAGCGAGAGCTCGATCTGGTTCGCCACCACCAGCAGCCGGCCGTCGAACGCGGCGAGCCCCTGCGCATCGACGTTCGATAGGCCGAAGGCGCTGATCCGCCCACGCGACTGTTCGGATTGCACCCATGCCGTCACCGCGTCGACGTCCATCAGTGGGTCCGGGCGGTGCAGCAGAAAGACCTCGACGTGATCGGTGCCGAGGTCGCGCAGGGTCTGCTCAAGCGCGCGGCCGAGGTGCGCCGGTGACGCGTCGTAGTACTGCACGCGGCGTTCGTTGCCGGGGCTGTCCGGCATCACGATGCCGGCCTTCGCAACGAGCGTCAGGCGCTCGCGCAGGCCGGGGCGCATTGCGAGCGCCGCGCCGATGAGCGCATTCGTCGTGTGGCCGCCGTAGATGTCGGCGAGGTCGAGCGTGTCGATGCCGAGGTCGAGCGCGGCCGCCAGCAGGTCGGCGACGGCGTCGGGCGAGAGGCGCGCGCCCCAGTCGCCGAAGCGCATGGAGCCGAGGATCAGCGGGGGCGAGGGCATGCTAGACGCTCAGTAGCGCGCGGAAGCCGCGCGCGGCGTAGTAGGACTCCGCACCGTTGTGATAGGTGAACACGCGGCCGAAGCGGCGGTCGCCGAACAGCGCGCCGCCCAAGCGGCGGATGTCGGCCGGTGTCTTCAGCCAGCTCGAGGTCTTGCGGTCGAACTCGCCGAGCCGCTGCAGCGCCGCGTACTGCGCCTCATCGAGCAGCGCCACACCCATCGCCGCGGCCATGGCTTCCGCGCTGCCGGCCGGTTTGTTGGCCTTGCGCGCCGCCAGCGCGGCCTCGTCGAAGCACAGGCTGCGGCGGCCTTCGGGTGTTTCCGCCGAGCAGTCGCAGAACAGCAGCGCGCCGGTCGAATCGTCGCTGCCGATCACGTCGGGCTCGCCGCCGCTGGCCTCCATCGCCGCCAGCGACGCAAGCAGTCGGGCAGGCGCATCGCGCAGGCGCGACTGGACGTCCGCCCACACGATGCCGGCATGGCGCCCGGGGTGCGCGTCGAAGCGGGCGCGGAGCTTGGCGAGCAGGGCATCGCGGTCTTTCGGCTTCATGGCGTCGGCGGCGCGGGGGAGAACCCAAAGGATGCCACGGTGGCGGCACGCACCCGGGCGATCGCGACGGGACGAACCGGGGTCGCTGCGCCGATAATGCGCCGCCCTCGTCTCCTCGCTTTCCTCGTCGATCTCCCGCATGCCCCTTCCGCTCTCCGACTGGCTCGTCCGCATCCAGCAGCAACACCCGCAGGCGATCGCCATGGGCCTGGAGCGCGTGCGCGCGGTGGCGCAGGCGATGGGGCTCGCACCGAAGCCGGCGCCGATCGTCATCACCGTCGGCGGCACCAATGGCAAGGGCAGCACCGTGGCCTTCCTCGAGGCCATCGCGCGCGCGGCCGGCTTGCGCGTCGGCACCTACACCTCGCCGCATGTGTGGCGCTTTAACGAGCGCATCCGCATCGAGGGCGTCGACGCGGACGATGCGGCGATCGCTGGCGCGTTCGAGCGCATCGATGCGGCGCGCGGCGATACGCCGATCACCTATTTCGAGTACGCGACGCTGGCGGCGTTCGACCTGTTCGAACGCGCCGGGCTCGACCTCGCGATCCTCGAGGTGGGCCTCGGCGGCCGGCTCGACGCGACCAATCTTGTCGACGCGGACGTGGCGGTGATCACCACCGTCGACCTCGACCACATGGACTACCTCGGTCCCGACCGCGAGAGCATCGGCGCGGAGAAGGCCGGCATCCTGCGGGCGGGGAAGATCGCTGTGTTCGGCGAGAAAGACCCGCCGAGCAGCGTGCTGCGCCGCGCCTACGCGCTGGGCGCCATCGCCATTCGCGGGCACAGCGACTACCTGGTCGATCGCTTCGACGAGCACTGGGTCTGGCGCGAGCCCGGCTTCGAGCTCGCGCTGCCGTATCCGACGCTCGCCGCGCCCGTGCAGGTCGACAATGCCGCTGCCGCGGTGGCTGCGCTGCGCGCGTCGCCGCTGGCCATTCCCGATGATGCCTTTGCCCGCGGCGTGGTTGAGGCCCGTGCGCCCGGCCGTCTGCAGCGTGTGGCCGAGTCGCCGGACGTCGTCCTCGACGTCGCCCACAACCCGCAGGGCGCACGCCAGCTCGCCGCGTGGCTCGCCGTGAACCCGAAGCCGACCGTCGCCGTGTTCGCCGCGCTGGGCGACAAGGACATCGAAGGCGTCGTCGCGCCGCTCGTCGCGCATATCGACGCTTGGCACCTCGGCCCGATCACCGATGCCGGTCCGCGTGGGCTCACCGTCGATGCGCTGGCGGTTCGCGTCCGCGCGGGTGGGGCCGCCGTGGTCAGCGCGCACGCGAGCCTCGCCGAAGCGCTGCAGGCGGCGCGCCTCGCGGTCGGCGCGCGGGGCCGCGTGCTGGTGTTCGGCAGCTTCCACACTGTCGCCGCGGTCGCACCGCCACCTGCCTGAACCCCCGCCGTCCCCGCGACTGGGGCAGGGGCGGGGCGAGCGCCTATAATTCCGCGTCCCCTCCGTTCGGAATCTCGATGGACGTCAAGATCAAGCAGCGCCTGATCGGTGCGCTGGTGCTCGGTGCACTGGCGGTGATCTTCATCCCGATGATTGTCATCGGCCCGGAATCGAAGGGTGCCGCCGACGCGGCCGATGTGCCGATCAGCGTGCCGGACGCGCCGGACGGCGAATTCGTGACGCGCGAGATTCCGCTCGGGCCGCCCGCGCCCGAAGCTGTCCCGGCTGTCGACGGCGTGACTGCCGCGAACCCCACCGATCCGAACGCGCTGGCCACCGTTGATGCCACCGCCAACGTTGCGCCGCGTGTCGATGCGCTGGACGCCGACACCGCCGTGGCGATCGATGCCGCCACCGGCTTACCGACGCCCGTGCCGGCACCGGCCGAGCCCGCATCGTCGCCGGGCGACGCGGAGACGCCAGTCGCCGCGACGCCGGCACCGACGCCTGAGCCCGCGCGGCCGGCACCGGTGACGCCGGCGCCTGCCCCCGCTGCCGCGCCCATCGCTCCGGCCGCCGTTGCGGCCGGCGACTACAGCGTCACCGCGGGCAGCTTCGGCAATCGCGCCAATGCCGACGCACTGGTCGCGCGGCTGAAGTCCTCCGGCCTGCCGGCCTACACCGAAGCCGCACAGGCCAACGGCCAGGCCGCCACGCGGGTCAAGGTCGGACCGTTCGCGACGCGCGCTGCGGCCGAAGCCGCCCGCGTGCGCACGGCGGCGATCTCCGGTTCCGCGGCGGTCGCGACCGGCGATGCAGCCCCCTCGGCTGCGCCAACGCCGACCGCGCCGTCGGTCGCCACGGCAGCGCGTCCGGCCGTGGAAGCGCCGCGCGCCGCGCCCAGCGCCAGCGGCTTCGCCGTGCAGCTCGGCGCCTTCGCCAGCCAGACCGACGCTCAGGCTCTGGTGTCCCGCGCCCGCGCTGCCGGTTTCGCCTCGTTCGAACAGCGCGTGCCTACCGCGAACGGCGTGTTGTGGCGCGTGCGCCTCGGCCCCGCGGCCGATCGGACCGAAGCCGAGCGCATGAAGTCGGATGCCGCCGGGAAGCTTGGCGTGTCCGGCATCGTCGTCCCGCACCCGTGAGCGGCCTCGACACCGCCATCCTCGTCGTCATCGGGCTGTCGGCGCTGCTGGGGGCGATCCGCGGCATGCTGACCGAGGTGCTGTCGCTGCTCGTCTGGGTGGCGGCGCTGTGGCTCACGGTGGCCTTCGGTGATGCCGCCGCTGCCGAGTTCACCGGCATCGAAACGCCGTTGCTGCGTTCGCTGGCGGGCTATGGGGCGACGTTCGCGCTGGTGGTGATCATCGGCAACATCGCCGTGTGGCTGCTCCGCACGCTGGTGCACGGGGCCGGCCTGTCGGGCACCGACCGCCTGCTCGGCTTCGGCTTCGGCGCCGCGCGTGGCTACGCCATCGTGCTGGCGGTGGTGCTGCTGGTGTCCTTCACCCCGTGGTCCCGCGCGACGCTGTGGCGCGAGTCCAGCCTGATGCCGGCCTTCACTGCGCCGGCGGGCTGGATCGTCGCGCAGCTGCCTGACGGTTCGGACCTCATCGCCTTCGCGGCTCCCGCGCTGAATGCGTTGCCGTCGGTGGCAGGCGGCGCCGACGCCGACGACGCGGCGAGCATCACGGCGGAGCCATCGTCCAATGCGCTGCCGCCGATGGCCGGCCTCGACATCTCGCACGCCGCGCAGTGGCTCGGCGTGATGCCGCAGCAAGGCGACCCCTTGCTGCGGCAATGGGCCGAGCAGGCCGGTCTCGGCGCCGCGGCCCTTGGCGCGCCCGCCACGGTCGCGCCGCCGGCCGGCGATCCGGCCCTGGTCACGCCTGGCGCCGAGCGCGTCGGCGACCCGGCCAACGTCCGGCAGAACACCACGGCGGACGGCGACCCCGCCGACGTCCAAACCCCTTCCCCGGAGTCCAACTGAATGTGCGGAATCATCGGCATCGTCGGCCGTAGCGACGTCGCCGCGCGGCGTTACGACGGTCTGACGGTGCTGCAGCACCGTGGCCAGGACGCCGCCGGCATCGCCACCGTCGACGGTTCGCGCTTCCGCCTGCACAAGGGTACCGGCCTGGTCAGCGACGTGTTCGCCGATGACGGCGTGCGCGAGCTCGTCGGCCGCATGGGCATTGGCCACTGCCGCTACCCGACTGCGGGCTCGGCGGGTTCCGACGAGGCGCAGCCGTTCTACACCGGCGCGCCCTGGGGCATTGCGTTGGCGCACAACGGCAACCTGATCAACACCGAGGCCCTGCGTCGCGAGGTGTTCGAGCAGGATCGCCGCCACGTCAACACCGAGTCTGATTCCGAAGTGCTGATGCATGTGCTGGCCCACGAGCTGGCCGAGCGCGGTGCGTTGACGCCGGCCTCGGCGCTCGCCGCGGTCGGTGCCGTGCATCGGCGCGTCAAGGGCGGCTACGCCATCGTCTCGCTGGTGTTGGGCTTGGGCCTCGTGGCTTTCCGCGATCCGAACGGCATTCGCCCGCTGGTGCTCGGCAAGCGCGAGACGCCACAGGGCGACGAGTACGCGGTGGCTTCCGAATCCGTCGCGCTCGACCTGCTCGGCTTCAAGCTGGTGCGTGACGTGAAGCCGGGCGAGGCGATCGTCGTGACCGCCAATGGCGAGCTGCACGCGGAGGTCGTCGCCGAGCCGGGCCGCTTCGCGCCCTGCATCTTCGAGTTCGTCTATTTCGCGCGGCCGGACTCGATGATCGACAACGTCTCGGTGCACAAGGCGCGCATGCGCATGGGCCAGAAGCTCGGCGAGAAGATCCTGCGCCTGCGGCCCGACCACGACATCGACACCGTCATCCCGATCCCGGATTCTTCGCGCGACGCCGCGCTCGAGATCGCTAACGTGATCGGCGTGAAGTACCGCGAGGGCTTCGTCAAGAACCGCTATGTCGGCCGCACCTTCATCATGCCGGGGCAGGAACTGCGCGAGAAATCGGTGCGCCGCAAGTTGAACCCGATCCCGCTGGAGTTCCGCGACCGCGTGGTGCTGCTGGTCGACGACTCCATCGTGCGCGGCACCACCAGCCAGCAGATCGTGCAGATGGCGCGCGAGGCCGGAGCCAAGAAGGTCTACCTCGCCTCCGCCGCGCCGCCGGTGCGGCACCCGAACATCTACGGCATTGATATGCCGGCCGCTGAGGAGTTGGTGGCGCACGGGCGCAGCGAGGCCGAGATCCAGCAGCACCTCGGTTGCGACTGGCTGATCTACCAGGACCTGCCGGATCTTGAAGAAGCGGTGTCCGGCCCGAAGCACCGCATTAGCGGCTTCGACACCTCGTGCTTCTCCGGCGAGTACGTCACCGGCGTGGCAGACGGCTACTTCGACACCCTGAAGGGCGTGCGCAGCGACGCGGCCAAGGCCGCGCGCGGCTGAGCGTGGACCTGTACGCCGCGGCCGCCGACTGTCTCGCCACGGCCGATCCCGCGGAGAAGTGCGCGAAGACGGGCCACTACGCCGCAGCGTTCTTCGCTGGCGAGCTTCGCGCCAACCGGCACGCGCTGCCGCCCGAGCCCATCCGTTTCCCCGGCCGGCCCGAAAGGCCGCATCTCGTGCATCCGAAGCACCTGCCCAAACGCGGCCTGGGCAGCCCCGCGGGCCGTGCGGCCTTTCTGCATGCCGTCGCGCACATCGAGCTGAACGCGGTGGATCTGGCGTGGGACGCGGT
>JBOFQO010000236.1:0-4737 GCA_051660925.1 Silanimonas sp.
CGGCATCGGCGGTGTTGAGGTTGAGGCGCGCGGCGACCTGGGCGGTCGCGACCGTCGCGACGCCAAGCAGCAGAACGAAAAGGGCTTTGGTGAAGAAGTTCATTGGGGGGCTCCGTGTCCGTCATCCGTGGGCCGCAGCGGGGTTCGTGCCGCGGTGGAGAAAGGATCGCGATCCGACGGCGTGCAGGTTATCGAGCAAGTGCCCGGCGACGGCTAGGAGATCCGCGCGACGTCTTGTAGGAATTTTCCTACCCCTCTGGGGTCGCGCGAGGGCAGCGGCGACTACAATCCGGCGCACGCCATTCACGAGCGGCCCCGCGGCCGCCCCGGAGCCCGCCATGGACCACGCCCGCACCCAGAATTTCGTCGGCCAGCTGTGGGACGACGACATCGTCCCGCGCCTCGTCGAGTACATCCGTATCCCCAACAAGTCGCCGATGTTCGACGCCGACTGGGCGACGCACGGCTACATGGAGGACGCCACGCAGCTGCTCGCCAACTGGGCGAAGCGGCAACCCGTCAAGGGCATGACGGTCGAGATCGTTCGCCTCGAGGGCCGCACGCCGCTGATCTTCATCGAAGTGCCCGGCACCGACGGCGGCGGCGCGGACGCCGACACCGTGCTGCTGTACGGCCACCTCGACAAGCAGCCGGAGATGACCGGCTGGGATCCGGACCTCGGCCCGTGGATCCCGGTGATCAAGGGCGACAAACTGTTCGGCCGCGGTGGCGCCGACGATGGCTACGCGCTGTTCGGCTCGCTGGCCGCGATCCAAGCCCTGCAGGACCAGGGCAAACCGCATTGCCGGGCGGTGATCCTGATCGAAGCCTGCGAGGAATCCGGCAGCTACGACCTCCCCTTCTACGTCGACCACCTGGCCGCGCGCATCGGCAAGCCCTCGCTGGTGGTCTGCCTCGACTCCGGCTGCGGCAACTACGAGCAGCTGTGGTGCACGACCTCGCTACGCGGCCTCGCCGGCGGCAACCTGCGCGTCGATGTGCTGGAGGAAGGTGTGCACTCGGGCGACGCCAGTGGCATCGTGCCGTCGAGCTTCCGTGTCCTGCGCCAGCTGCTGGCGCGCATCGAAGACATCGAGACGGGCCGCGTCACACTGGACGCGCTGCATGTCGCCATCCCGCCAGAGCGCATCGAACAGGCGAAAAAGGCCGCCGCCGTGCTCGGCGACGAGGTGTACAGCAAGTTCCCGTTCGTGAAGGGCATGCAGCCCGCGCTGGATGATCTGGCGGAACTCGTGCTCAACCGCACGTGGCGCCCGGCGCTGTCGGTGACGGGTGCCGACGGCTGGCCGCCGCTGTCGAACGCCGGCAACGTGCTGCGTCCGTTCACCGCGGTGAAGCTGTCGATGCGCCTGCCGCCCACCGCGGACGGCAAGACCGCCGGCCACGCGCTGCGCGATGTCCTGATCGCGAATCCGCCCTACGGCGCGAAGGTGTCGTTCGAGCTGGAGAAGAGCAGCACCGGCTGGAACGCCCCGGCCATGAGCCCGTGGCTGTCGCACGCCATCGACCACGCCTCGAAGCACGCCTTCGGTGCGCCGGCGATGTCCATGGGCGAAGGCGGCACCATCCCGTTCATGGGCATGCTCGGTGAGAAGTTCCCCGGCGCGCAGTTCATGATCACCGGCGTGCTCGGCCCGCACAGCAACGCCCACGGCCCGAACGAGTTCCTGCACATCCCCACCGGCAAACGCGTGACGCAGGCGGTGGCGCAGGTGATCGCCGAGCACTACGAGGCCTCGCAGAAGGGCCTGACCCGCGGCGTCGGCGTGGCGGCCGGCGGTGCGGAGTTCGGCGACCACGGGTGCTGCTGATGGACCTCGGTTTCCTCGGCTATGGCTGGGTGCAGATCCTGCTGCTCGGCTTCGTCGCCGGCCTGCTGGCGCGCTGGATCTTCCCCGGCAAGCAGAAGCTCGGCCTGATCCTCACCACGTTGCTCGGCATGGCGGGTGCGATCTGCGCATCGTGGGTGCTCGACACCTTCGACATCACCGTCGGCGGGCGCTGGCTGCGCTTTGCTGCCGCGGTCGGCGGCGCCGTGGCGCTGCTGGCGCTGGTCAAGGCGCTGAAGGGCAAGTGACGCGATGACGAACACCACCTCGGCCATCGCGGCCGACGACACCGCGCGCGCCGAAGCACGACTCGCCTTCGCCCGCGCGGCCCTCGGCGATGCCGAAGCCACGCTGCAGCGCGCCTCCGTCGACGCCGGCTTCCGCAGCTACTGGCGCAGCAGCGGCGAGCCGACGCGCATCGTCATGGACGCGCCGCCGGGCAAGGAGGACGTGCGCCCTTGGCTCGCCATCCGCGACCTGCTCGAACAGGGCGGCGTACGCGTGCCGCGCGTGCTGGCGCGCGAGATCGAGGCCGGCTTCCTGCTGCTGGAAGATCTCGGCACGAACACGCTCTTGCAGGTCGTCGACGAATCGAACGCGACGAAGTGGTTCGACGCTGCGCTCGACCAGCTCATCCGATTGCAGAAGATCGCGCCGCCGGCCGACTTCCCGCGCTATGACGAAGCCCTGCTGGCGCGCGAGCTCAGGCTCTTCGACGACTGGCTGCTCGGCCGGCACCTCGGGCTCGAACTCGACTGCGCGCTTACCGATCCGCTGGAGCTGGTCTACCGGCGGCTGATGGACGCGATCCTCGCGCAGCCGACGGTGCTGGTGCATCGCGACTTCATGCCGCGCAACCTGATGCCGCTCGGCGACGACGGGCTCGCGGTGCTGGATTTCCAGGACGCCGTCGTCGGGCCGATCAGCTACGACGTGCTGTCGCTGTTCAAGGACGCGTTCGCGAGCTGGCCGTCCGATCTCGTCGATTGGGGCGTGGCGCGCTACCACGAGCGCGCGACGAAAGCCGGCCTGCCGGTGCCCGCACTCGGGGACTTCCGCCGCGACGTCGACTTCATCGGCGTGCAGCGGCATCTGAAGGTGCTCGGCATCTTCGCGCGCCTGAACCACCGAGACGGCAAGCCGAAGTACCTCGCCGATGCGCCGCGCTTCGTGCGCTACCTGCTGGAGGTGATCCCGAAGCACCGAGCCCTCGAGCCGCTGCGCCCGATCATCGAAGAGCGCGTGCTGCCGCGGGTCGGCACGCGCTGATGCGCGCCCTCGTCTTCGCCGCGGGCAAGGGCGAGCGCATGCGCCCGCTCACCGGGCACACGCCCAAGCCACTGCTCGAGGCGGGCGGCAAGCCGCTGATCGCTTGGCATTTCGAAAAGCTCGCCACGCTGGGCGTGCGCGACGTGGTCGTCAACACCAGCTGGGTGGCGGATCGCTTCGCGCCGCGCCTTGGCGATGGCGGCGACTGGGGCCTGCGCCTGCACTATGTTTTCGAGGGCAGCGAACCGCTCGAAACGGGCGGCGGCATGCTGAACGCCCTGCCCCTGCTCGGCGACGCGCCCTTCTTGGCCGTCGCGGCCGACGTCTGGACGGACTTCGATTTCGCCACGCTGCCGCGCGAACCCGAAGGCCTCGCGCACCTGGTGATGGTCGCGAACCCGGAGCACCACGGCCGCGGCGATTTCGCGCTCGGCGCGGACGGGCGCCTGCAGTTGGCGACCCCGGCAGGAGCGTCCTCGGCGGATCGAACGATCAATGCAGCGCTGCCGGAACACACGCCGCCAGCGCTGACCTTTTCCGGCATCGGCCTCTATCGCCGCGACGTCCTCGACGGCTGGCGCGCCGTCGTCGGCGATGCACCCGGCGCCAACGAGATTCCGCCGCGCTTCAAGCTGCGGCCGCTGTTCGATGCGGCCATCGCGCGCAGAACGATCACCGGTCAACGCCATGACGGCCGCTGGACCGACGTCGGCACACCGGAGCGCTTGGCGGCGCTGGACGCGACGCTGCGCCGCTGATCGGCGCTCAGGCCGAGGTGTCGAGCAGGTAGATGCCGTAGATCGCGGCCACCATGAAAAGCATCAGGCCACCGACCAGCCAACCGCGCATGCCGGCGCGGCCTTCGACGTGCTCACGCACCGCCTGCCGCCGCGCGATCTCCGCGATGACGCCCACCACAGCGGCTCCAAGCAGCCAACCAAAAGCCCCATCGGTGATGGCGATCACTAGGCAGGCCAAGGCCATGACGTACAGCGTGCCGACGAAGGCGGTTCGGGACATGGGTTCCTCGCAGAAGGCGAACCGCAGGGGCTCAGGTGGATTCCAGAATGCGGCGCACGAACGGTACCGTCAGCCGCCGCTGCGCCGCCAGCGCCGCGCGGTCCAGCCGATCCAGCAGCGTGGTCAACGACTTCAGATCGCGCTCGACGCGGCGGAACAGCCAGTCGAGCACCGCGTCGTCGAGTTCCAGCCCGCGCCGCGCCGCGCGTCGCTTCAGCGCTTCGCGGCGCCCGGCCTCGTCCAGCACGTCGAGCGAGACGCGCAGGCATTGGCCGAGCCGCGAGCGCAGGTCGGGCAGCGCCCAGTCCGGATCGCCGGCCGGAAGACGCGAGCCGTAGACCACCGCGCGCCCGGCGTCCCGTAGGCGATTGTGCAAATGGAACAGCGCCTCGCCGTCCATCCGTGACGAGGCCACAGCATCGACGCCATCGATCACGACGAGGTCGTTGGCGTCGACGCCGTCGATCACCGACGCGAGCGCACCGGCGAACGTCGCGGCCGGCAGGTAGCGCGTGCGCCGCCCGGCCTCGTGCGCCGCGCGGCAGGCGGCCAGCAGCAGATGGCTCTTGCCGCTGCCTTCGCCGCCTTCGACGAACAC
>JBOFQO010000237.1:0-14892 GCA_051660925.1 Silanimonas sp.
GAGGCCAGGGCGGGTTCGGAGAAGCGGACGATCCACACCGATCGCTGCGACGCCTGGTCGGCAAGCCGGGACGGCGCCGCGGGCGCTTCGGAGGCCGAGGCGATCGCGAGGGACAGGGAGAGGGCGAGCAGCGAGCGGCGGACGGGCATCACAGGGGCAGCATCCTTCTTGAAGGACTCGATGTTAGCCGCTGATGCCGCCGCGCTTGTCAACAAATCTCGTCCCGTGTCGCATAACGAAGCACCCCGGCGAGAGCCGGGGTGCTTGGGCCGGATGACGGCAGCCGATCAGGGGGTGCAGCCCTGCAGGCTGCCGAGCGGACCCACGGGCTCGTTCGCCGACCAGCTGCCCTGGACGCCGTTGATGAAGGCGCCGTTGAGCGTGATGTTCGAGAACGTGCCGCCCGAGAACGTGCGCGAGAACGTGCCAATGGCGGCGCGTGTCGGCGTGGCGGCCCGGTTGCACAGCGGGCAGAAGCCGTTGATCTGCTCGAGACTCATCGTCGCCGAGGCACCACCGAAGCTCGTGCGCTCGGCGATCAGGTAGCGCGGCACGCCGAGGCCGTCGTACGCGAACACGGTGTAGAACTCGTAGTTCGGGAACATCTGCACGCTGTAGCCCGAACCGGCGGTCGCCGGATTGAACCAGTGCGAGCTCACGTTGAGCGGGCTACCGGACAGGCTTGGGCAGCCGCCACCGAAGTTGCGGAACGCCTCCGAGCCGGTCTCGCCATCGAGGTTGTACGAGAACACGAACTCGTTGGCCGCCGTCGGGCTGACCGTCGCGCTGCCCACTTCAACCAGCACGTTCGAACTGCCGTTCCAGGCGCTGCGGAAGAGCTGCCCCGTCCAGAAGCCGTTCGTGCCCGGCGCGGCGCCCTGCAGGTAGTACCAGGTCGGCGTACCGTCCGCGAAGTAGGTGTACCAGAGGCCGGCCAGCTGAGCACCTGCCGGATACAGGAAGAAGCCGTGGCCGCTGCGCTCCGGATTGAAGTAGCCGCCCGGCCGGATCGCCGGTGCCGTGCCGGCGATCGTCGCGCGCAGCGTCAGATTGGCCGTGGCGCCCGACGCGTTGACGGGCGTCAGGTACCAGCGACCGGCGGCCGGATTGGCCACGGTCACCGTCTCGTTGCCGCTGGCGGTCGTGGCGCTGGCCGTGGCGCTGGCGCGGGCCGGCGCTGCGGCGATGCTGGGAATCGCCGCCGCCGGCACCAACGGAGCGACGCGGGCGAGATACAGGTCCACGTTCGCGCTGCTGGCCGTCGTGACGGTCAACTGAGTTGCACCGGCCGGCACGTCGATGTAGGCGAACTCCTGGGCCGCGCCGGCGGGAAGAATCATCGTGCGATCCACGCCCGCGGCCATCGCGTAGGGCGATGGCGTGGCGGAGTTGCGCGTCAGCTTGAACGGCACCCGGATGGCGTTGACGCCGGGGCCGCGGTCAACGATCAGGAAACCGAAACGCGACTGCCCATTGAGCAAGGTCGGATCGTCGTAGACCAGACGCGCGGTGAAGTTCGTGTTCGCCGGGACGTTGCCCGGGCCCGTGGCCTTTTGCCGCGTCGACGGCAGGTTGTCGATCGCCGCCATCTCAAGCAGCGCCTCGTTGCTCGCGCCGGCGGAGCTGGCCGTCCAGTTCTGCACCAGGCCCCAGACGGTGATCGGCACGTTGTTGCCCGGATGAGTGACGGTGAACGAGCAAGCCTCCGTGGCGCCGGACGAGGTGCTCTTGCAGCGCTCCTCGGCGCCCTCCGGCTGACCGTCACCGTCGCTGTCGACACCGACGAACAGATCGAAATCCTGGGCGGCCGGGGACGAGGCCGGGACCAGGGTCGCATTGACCTGCACCGTGTGCGACTGGCCGTCGTTGAAGTTGATCGCGAGGTTCTGGAAGAACACCCCGCCCGACAGGTTGTCGTACGGGTCGTCGTTGGTGCTGTCCTGGGTCAGAGCCTGCTGGCGAGTGACCGGCACGGCGAGGTCGGTGCTGGCGAAGCGGGCGTTGCCGAGGCTGATGATGTCACCGAGGTTGAAGTCGACAAAACCGCGGTCGCCGCTAACCGTGCGCTGCTGCAGCGGCGGCACGGCGCCCGAGGACTGGAAGATCGCGACCGGCATCTTCAGGTCGGGCGTGCCGCCGCCAACGCGGCGCAGGGTGACCGAGCCGTAGGCCCAGTTGTTGAGCGAGGTCTGGGCGTTCGCGCTGAAACGGAAGGAAATCGCCTGGGAGCCGCTGCCCGAGAGCGTGAAGGTGCTAGGCGTCGCGGTCATCGACAGACCGGCCGGCAGGTTGCCGACGACCTCGTACTGGCCACCGGTCGCACCCGGCATCACCGACACCGTGCGGTCCAGCGTGCAGGACTCGACGCAGTTGCCGGAGGCCAGCGACGGCAGGTTGAGCGAAGGCGCCGTCGCCTCGCTGGCGTTGCGGAAGGCACCCGCCGGCACGTTGAAGGCCAGCGAAGCGTTGACAGCCTGCGACAGGTCGACCGTGCCGGCGCCGCGATCGTGCGGCGTGGTGGGCGTGCCGTCGGCAAACTCAACGATGGCGTCGGCCCGCGCGGTCAGCGTCAGCGCCGAGATGATCTGGTCGGCGGTCCAGGCCGGGCGCGCGGCGGCGATCAGTGCCGCGGCGCCAGCGACGTGCGGGGACGCCATCGAGGTGCCGCTGAGCTGGATGATGTCGTTGCCGGTCGGACCGGCGGCGCGGATCGATACGCCAGGCGCCGCCACATCTGGCTTCACCGCGCCAAATGGCGTCACCGGGCCGCGACCACTGGAGGTCGCGAGCCGGTCGCCAGCGCCCGTGCGGTCGTGCGTCACCGAGGCGACGCCGAGGACCCATGGCGCGTTGCCGGGCGAACCGTGCGTGCCCGGATCCGGGCCGTCGTTTCCGGCCGCGGCGGCGACGACGATGCCGGCCTCGCGGGCGGCGAGGAAGGCCTCCTCGTCGGAATTCACCGCGCCGCCGATGGACAGCCACGGGTCGACCGCGCCGCCACCGATGGAGTAGTTGATGACGTCGACCTGATCGGCCACGGCGCGATTGATCGCGGCGATCAGCGCGCTGCCAGAATTCGGGCCGCAGGAGCGACTGCTTGGCGTCGATCCGCAGCCGCGGTAGGAGATGAGGTTCGCGCGCGGTGCCACGCCGCTCACGTCGATTGGCGTGGCTCCGAATACGCTGGTGATCGGATTGCCAGCAGCGGTGCCCGAGACATGCGTGCCGTGGCCATCGGGATCCGTCGTGAAGCTGCTGGTGCCGTTGCTGCCGCCGCTGACGAAGTCGTAGAGGCCAATCAGCTTCGTGTTGCAGCTGCTGGCGTTGGCCGGCGTCGCGCACCAGCCGAGCAACGTGCCCTTCGGGTTGGTGTGCGTGAAACCACCCGCGGTGGCCGAGAATGAGACGTGCGATGGGTTGATGCCGGAATCAATGATGCCGACGACGACACCCTCGCCGCGGCTGGTCACGCCGGCCGTCCCGTTCCATATCGACGGCGCCTTGATCCAGTTCGGGCCCCGATCGGTCTGGGTGAATCGCTCGAAGTCCGGCGTCACGGCGCGGATGCCCGGCATGCCGGCCAACGTGTCCGCCTCGGCCGGCGTCAGGTCGAGAGCCACACCATTGAGCGCGTGCTCGTAGACGAACTTCGGGACGAGGTCGCGCCCCAGCACGGCGGCGGCGGCGTCGAGCCGTTGCTCGCGCAGGCCACCGATGTAGGCGAGGTAGGCCTCAGCTTCGGGACGCTGCGGGTCGTACTTGGCTTGGCCCGTGACGGCGATCGACACCGGCGCCAGCGCAGGGCGGCGTCCGTCCTTGGCCTGAAAGCCGCGGAACAGCGGTGCCGCGGGTTCGTCGAAGCTGACGATATAGGAGCCACGCGTCTGCGCCGCGTTGGCGACCGAGGCATCGGGGCGCACGCTGCGCGCTTCCGTGGGCGTAGCGGCGGGGAGCGCCAGCGCAATCGCGGCAGCAAGGGTAAGGAGTCGCATGCGGGGGGTCCTGCGGAGAGGGATCGAAGCTGAAACGAGTCTGAGTGTAGCGGTCGGTTGACACAAATCCATGGTCGCCGGGACGGGGGCGACGAAACGCCAAACCCGTCACAGTGCGGGAACGCTCGACGGCGCACCCGGCTGACGCGGCCTGCGTGGACACCCGCCGCTGCCGGCCGCTAGCATCCCGGCCGATGAATCCCGCGCCCGCGGCCCTGCTTGTCGCGCGGGGCCTCACTTACCACCGCAACCAGGACCGGATCTTCGGGCCACTGGACCTTCACGTCGACGCGGGCGAGGCGCTACTGGTCCGCGGCGGCAATGGCGCTGGCAAGACCACGCTGCTGAAGGTGCTCGCCGGCCTGCTGGAAGCCACCGCGGGCACCGCCACCCTGCTCGGCGAGCCGGTCGACACCGACCATCTCGCACGGCACTGCGCCTACCTCGGCCACCGGCTGGGCCATAAGGCGGAGCTCGGCGGCCTCGACAACCTGCGCTACGCCGCGGTGCTGCAGGGGCGGGCATGCGACGACGATGCGCTGGAAGCGGCGCTTGGTGCCGTCGGACTGGCCGGCTACGAGGACACGCCCGCCGGCCGGATGAGCGCCGGGCAGAACAAGCGTCTGGCGCTGGCCCGCCTCTCGCTCCACCCGGGCCGACTCTGGCTGATGGATGAGCCCTACGCGAACCTCGACCTCGACGGCATCGCGCTGGTCGACCGCATGGTCGGCGCGCACACGGCGGCCGGCGGCGCGGCCTTCATCACCACGCACGGCGCGTACGCGGCGCCGCCGGGTCGCGTGCGCGTGCTGGCCCTGCGCGGTGCATCGGAATGAGCGCGGCCCCGCTTCCCGCAACGAAGGTCGACTGGTCCACGGTGGCTCGCGCGCAGCTGCGGCGCGACCTCGCGCTGGTCTGGGCGCGCCGCGGCGACGCGCTGCAGCCGCTGCTGTTCGCGCTGATGACGGCCAGCCTGTTTCCGCTGGCGCTCGGCGCGGAGCCCGACCGGCTCGAACCGCTCGCGGCCGGCGTGCTGTGGGTCTGCGTGCTGCTGTCCGGACTGCTCGGCCTGGACGCGCTGTTCCGCAGCGACACCGAGGACGGCGGCCTCGAGCAGATGCTGCTGTCGCCGGCACCGCTGGCCCTGCTGGTGGCCGTGCGCGTGCTGGCGCATTGGCTGACCACCGCCCTGCCCCTGCTGGTGGTGGCGCCGCTGCTGGCCTCGATGCTGCAGCTGCCGATGGCGCTCCTGCCCGTGCTGATGGCGTCGCTGGCCCTGGGCACGCCCCTGCTCAGCTTGATCGGCGCGGTGGTCGCTGCGCTCACGGTCGGCGTGAAGCGCTCTGGTATCCTTCTGCCCCTGCTCGCCCTGCCGCTGTATGTGCCGGTGCTCGTCTTCGGTGCAGGCAGCGTTGCGGCCGCCGCCGAGGGCTATGACGCCTTCGGCGCGCTGCTGCTGCTGGCTGGGGCGCTGGTGCTGGCGCTCGTGCTCGCACCGCTGGCCGCGGCGGCCGCCCTTCGGATCGCGCACACATGAACGCCCTGCTGCTCTGGTTCCACCGCACCGGCTCGCCGCCGAACTTCGACCGCTTCTGCGCGCGCTGGGCACCGTGGTGCTTCGGCATCGCGCTCGTGCTGCTGCTGCCGGGCCTCTACGGCGCGCTGTTCGCGGTGCCGACCGACTACAAGCAGGGCGACAGCTTCCGCATCCTCTACATCCACGTCCCGGCCGCGTGGTCGGCGATGTTCATCTTCGTCGCGATGGCGGTGCAGGCCTTCATCGCCCTGGTCTGGCGCATCAAGGCTTGCGAGACCCTGGCCGTCGCCGCGGCGCCGGTCGGCGCCGCCTTCGCGGCCATCACACTCATCACCGGCTCGATCTGGGGCCGGCCGACCTGGGGCACGTGGTGGGAGTGGGACCCGCGGCTCACCTCGATGCTGGTGATGTTCTTCCTGTACCTGGGCGTCATCGCCCTGCACAACGCTATCGAGGACCGCCGCTCGGCGGCGCGCGCCGCCTGCTTCCTCGCGCTCATCGGCGTCATCAACGTGCCGATCGTTCATTTCTCGGTGCACTGGTGGAACAGCCTGCACCAGGGCGAGACCATCAACCTCACCGGCGGCGAATCGCAGATGCACGCGTCGATGCTGTGGCCGCTGATTCTCACCACGCTGGCGACGAAGTTCTGGTTCGTCGGCTCGCTGCTGCAGCGCGCCCGCGCACTGAACCTCGAGAACGAGTCCGCGCAGCCCTGGGCGCGCGAGCTGGCGACGGGGGGGCGCTGATGGAACACCTGCACGGCTGGTTCGTCGCCGCGGCCTATGCGGTGTTCGCGATCATCCTGCTCGCCGACGCGATCTTGCCGCGGATCAAGTTCCAATCGCTGCTGCGCGGCATCCTGCTCCGCGAGCGCCGCAGCGCCAACACGACCCGTACCGCTTCCACCGCCGATACCCCATGAACCCCACCCGCCAACGCCGCCTCTGGATGGCCCTGCTCGTCCTGCTGGCCGCCGCCGTCGGCGGCAGCCTCATCGTCTGGGCCCTCCAGCGCAACGTCACCTTCCTGCACTCCCCCACCGCCGTGCGCGAGGGCAAGGTGCCGGAGGACGCGCGCTTCCGCCTCGGCGGCGTGCTGCTGGAAGGCAGCGTCAAGCGCGAGACGGGCTCGCTGCGCGTCGCCTTCGAGGTGACCGACCGCTTCAACAACTTCCCGGTCGTCTACGACGGCATCCTCCCGGACATGTTCCGCGAGGGCACCAGCGTGATCGCCACCGGCCGCATCGAGGACGGCCGGCTGGTGGCCGACGAGGTGCTGGCCAAGCACGACGAGCAGTACATGCCGAAGGAAGTCGCCGACGCGATCGCCGCGGCGCAGCAGAAGGGCGCGGCGAACGGCCAGACGGCCACGTCCGGGCCCGCGCCGATCGACGCCCCGGCCGACACCCGCGCGACGGAAGCGACGACGCCGGGCAGCACCTACTGATGCTGCCGGAACTCGGAAACCTCGCCCTGCTGCTGGCCCTGTTGCTGGCGGTGGCGCTGGCCGCGCTGCCACTGGCCGGCGCGCACCAGGGCAACGTCGCGTGGATGAGCCTGGCGCGGCCGCTGGCCTACGGGCAGCTCACCCTCGTCGCGGTGTCTTATGCGGTGCTGACCTGGGCCTTCATCGACCACGACCTGTCGGTGGCCTACGTGGCCAACAACTCCCACGTCGACCTTCCAGCGATGTACCAGATCAGCGCGGTGTGGGGCGGGCACGAAGGCTCGCTGCTGCTCTGGGTGCTGATCCTCGCGATCTGGATCGCCGCCGTGGCGCGCTTCTCGCGCTCGCTGCCGCTGCCGGTCGTCGCGAGGGTGCTGGCGGTGATGGGCATCATCTCGATCGGCTTCCTCAGCTTCACGGCCTTCACGTCGAATCCGTTCGAACGCCTGCTGCCGGCGGCGACGGAAGGCCGCGACCTGAACCCGCTGCTGCAGGACCCGGGCCTGATCTTCCATCCGCCGCTGCTCTACGTCGGCTACGTCGGCTTCGCCGTGGCTTTCGCCTTTGCCGTCGCCGCCCTGCTCGATGGCCGCGTCGACGCGCAGTGGGTGCGCTGGTCGCGGCCGTGGACGAACGTGGCCTGGGCCTTCCTGACGCTCGGCATCGGCCTCGGCAGCTACTGGGCCTACTACGAGCTCGGCTGGGGCGGCTGGTGGTTCTGGGACCCGGTCGAGAACGCCAGCTTCATGCCCTGGCTGGTCGGCACGGCCCTGCTGCATTCGCAAGCGGTCTCGGAGAAGCGCGGCAGCTTCCAGGGCTGGACCCTGCTGCTCGCCATTGCGGCGTTCTCGCTGTCGCTTCTCGGCACCTTCCTCGTGCGCTCCGGCGTGCTGACCTCGGTGCACGCCTTCGCCTCCGACCCGCAGCGCGGCCTGTACATCCTCGGCTTCCTGCTGGTCGTCGTCGGCGGCTCGCTGGCGCTGTACGCCAAGCGCGCGCCGAAGGCCGAAGCCGCGCAGCCCTTCGCCGGCCGCTCGCGCGAGACCCTGCTGCTGGTCAACAACCTGCTGCTCACCGCCTCGGCGGCAATGGTCCTGCTCGGCACGCTGTTCCCGCTGCTCGTCGACGCGTTGAAGCTGGGCCAGATCTCGGTCGGCCCGCCCTATTTCGGCCTACTGTTCACCCTGCTGATGGCGCCGGTCGTGCTGCTGGTGCCGTTCGGCCCGGTCACGCGCTGGGGCCGCGAGGATGCGGGTTCGGTCGGACGGCTGATGGCGCCGTGGTTCGTGCTCGCCTTCGTCGCCCTGCTGCTCGTGTACTTCACCTGGCCCGCGGGCACCGTCAAGACGGCGGCCGGCATCGGCGGCGGCTTGTGGGTGCTGCTCGGCACGGCGGTGTTCCTGTGGCGGCGCCTGAAGGCCCAGCGGCAGAAGCTCACCGCGGAGATGGCCGGCATGGTGCTGGCGCATGCCGGCATTGGCGTGTTCGTGATCGGCGTCCTGGTGCTGGAAAGCACCATGGTCGAACGCGACGTCGCCGCCAAGCCAGGCATGAGCTTCGAGGTGCGCGAGTACACCTTCGTCTTCGACGGCGTGGTGGCTGAGGAAGGCCCGAACTACGACGCCGACGTCGCCACGGTGCGACTACTGAAGGACGGCGAGCCGATCGCCACGCTACGCCCGGAGAAGCGCTTCTACCCCGTGTCGCGGCAGATGATGACCGAGGCCTACTACGAGGCCGGCCTGTTCCGCGACGTCTACGTGGCGCTCGGCGATCCGCTCGACGCGCAGAAGAGCGAGTGGGCGGTGCGCCTGTACGTGAAGCCCTACATCCGCTGGATCTGGGTCGGCGCCCTGATGATGGCGATCGGCGGATTCGTCGTGGCGTTCGACAAGCGCTTCCGCAAGCCGGTCGCGATGCCCGCGCCTTCGGCACCGGCGGAGGCCCTGTGATGGGCCGTTGGCTGCCGCTCGGCCTGTTCCTCGCACTCGCGGCGCTGCTCGGCGCCGGGGTGCTGATGAATGCCGGGAAGTCGCAGACCGACATCGAATCACCGCTGATTGGCCAGCCGGCGCCGGACTTCGCTCTGCCCGATTTCGACGACCCGACGACGACGGTGCGCAAGGCCGACCTGCTCGGCAAGCCCTACCTGGTGAACATCTGGGCGAGCTGGTGCGCGAGCTGCCGCGTCGAGCATCCGGTGATCACCGACATCGCGAAGAGCGGCCGGCTGCACGTGCTCGGCTACAACTACAAGGACGCGCCCGAAGACGCCGCGCGCTGGCTGCAGCAGTTCGGCAACCCGTACCACCGGATCATCGCCGACGTCGAAGGCGCCGCCGCGATCGATTGGGGCATCTACGGCGCGCCAGAAACCTTCCTCGTCGATGCGAAGGGCGTGGTGCGCTGGAAGCACGTCGGGCCGGTGACCGCTGAGGTCGTCGAGACGCAGCTGTGGCCGCTGCTCGCCACGCTGGAGAGCGAAGGATGAGCCGGAACTCGACGACGCTATGCCGCAGCCTTCGAACCGGCACGCTCCGCGCGCTGCTCGCAGCGACGCTGCTGCTGTTCGCCAGCCTTGCCGCTGCGCTGCACCCGAAGGATTTCCAGAGCCCCGAGGAAGAGGCCCGCTACCGCGCGCTCGCGAAAGAGCTGCGCTGCGTGATGTGCCAGAACCAGTCGCTGGCCGACTCGCCGGCGGGCGTGGCCGACGACATGCGCCGGCAGGTGCTGACGCTGATCCGCGAGGGCAAGACCGACGCCGAGATCACCGCGTTCTTCCAAGCACGCTATGGCGACTTCATCCTCTACCGCCCGGAAGTGAAGCCGGTGACCTGGGCGCTGTGGTTCGGCCCGCTGCTGCTGCTCATCGTCGGCGCCGGCGTCGTGGTGACGATCGTCCGTCGCCAGCAACCGAACGCGCCCGCCACGCCGCCCGCCGAAGACCGCCAGGAATGGTGACCCGCTGATGCTCGCTTTCGTCCTCGGCGCGACCGCGCTGGTCGCCCTCGCCCTCGCCTTCGTGCTGCCCACGCTTTGGACGAGCGCGCGACGCAGTGCGCTGGCCCTGCTGGCCGCGGTGCCGCTCGGCGCCGCCGCGCTGTACGCCGGCTTCGGCACGCCCGACGCCCTCGACCCGGCGAATCGCGCCGTGCCGGAATCGATCGAACAGGCTGTGGCTCAGCTCGAGCGCCGCCTTGTACGCGAACCCGACAGCCTCGAGGGCTGGGTGCTGCTCGGCCGCACACGCAAGAACCAGGGTCGCGAAACCGCCGCGGCCGGCGACTTCGCCGCCGCCATGCCGCACTTCGCTGCCGCCGCCGAGGCCTTCCGCAAGGCCCGCGCTATCGCGCCGCACGAGCCCGACCTGCTGGTCGAGACCGCCGAAGCCATCTCGCTGTCGAACGCCGAACGCGCGTTCGGCTCAGAAGGCACGGCCCTGCTCGACGACGCGCTGGCGAAAGTGCCGAACCACCAGCGTGCGCTGTGGTTCCGCGGCATCGCCGCGCTGCAGGCGGGCGACGGCCCGGGCGCCGTGGCGCGCTGGGAGGCCCTGCTGCCGATGGTCGACGCGGCCACGGCCGAGGCGCTGGTCGAACAGATTGGCGGCGCGCGCGAAGCCTCCGGGATGCCGCCGATGGATCCCGCCCTAGTCGCCGCGGCAGGCTCGGCCATGACGGCCGGCGCAACGCCCACCGGCGAGGCGAACGCGGCCCTCGGCACCGCCGCCACCAACCCATCCACCACCGCCGGGACCGACTCCGCGCCCGGCGCGCCGGGCACGCTCACCATCACGCTCGACGCCGACCCGGCTGCGCTCGCCGCGCTGCCGCCGCAGGCCGTGCTCTTCGTGTTTGCGCGCAATGCCGACGCCGCCGGGCCACCGGTGGCCGCGAAGCGCCTACCTGCCGCACGCCTGCCGCTGACGATCACGCACAGCGACGCCGACCGGCTGATGCCGACGGCCACGCTCTCGCAGACGCCGCGCGTCGAAGTCTCGGCCCGCTACGCCCGATCCGGCGCGGTGACACCGGAAGCCGGCGACCTCGCCGCGCCGCCCGTCGTGGTCGAACTCGCGAAGGCCGCGCCGATCGCGCTGCGCCTCGCGCCGAGCGATACGCCGACCGACGCCGCGCGCGCGCCGACGTTCGGCCCGTAAGCTGGGCGGTCCCCGCCCGTCCGGCCTCCGCATGACCGAGTTCATTCCGCCCGGCACCCGCTTCGTCGCGCTGCCTTCGCCGTTCCCGATGCGCCGCGGCGGCGCGCTGTTCGGCGCGCGGCTCGCCTTCGAGACCTGGGGTACGCTGAATGCGGCCCGCGATAACGCCGTGCTGATCCTGCCCGGTCTGTCACCGAACGCGCATGCCGCGAGCAACGCCGACAACCCGGCCGAAGGCTGGTGGGAGGGCATGCTTGGGCCCGGCAAGGCCATCGACACCGAGCGCTGGTTCGTTGTCTGCGTGAACCCGCTGGGCAGCTGCAAGGGCTCGACGGGCGCGGCGTCCAAGCATCCGGACGATGGCCAGCCCTACCGCCTGCGCTTCCCCGACCTCAGCATCGAGGACGGTGCGGATGCGGCCGCGCACCTGATCCGCGCGTTGGGCATCGAGCGCCTCGACACCGTCATCGGCAACTCGATGGGCGGCATGAGCGCGCTGGCGCTGCTGCTGCGCCATCCCGGCATCGCTCGGCGGCACATCAACATCAGCGGCAGCGCGCGGTCGCTGCCGTTCTCGATCGCCATCCGCTCGCTGCAACGCGAGGCCATCCGCCTCGACCCGTACTGGGCCGACGGCCAATACTCCGAGGCGAGCTACCCCGAGAGCGGCATGCGCATGGCGCGTAAGCTCGGCGTGGTGACTTACCGCTCGGCGATGGAATGGGACGGCCGCTTCGGCCGCGTCAAGTTCGACGCGGAGTGCCGCGAGGACGACCCGTTCGGCCCGGAGTTCGAGGTCGAGCGCTATCTCGAAGGCCACGCGCGTCGCTTCGTCCGCCACTTCGATCCGAACGCCTACCTGTACCTGTCCCGCTCAATGGACTGGTTCGACGCCGCCGACTACGCGCCGGGGGCCTCGCGCGGTGACGGCGCCGACGAGGACGCCAAGGTCATCGCCGCGCTTTCGACGGTGCGGCTCGAGAAGGCGCTGGCCATCGGCGTGCACACGGACATCCTGTTCCCCCTGCAGCAGCAGGAGCAGGTGGCCGACGGCTTCCGCGCCGGCGGCGTCGACAGCCGCTTCCTGCCCCTGCCCTCGCCACAGGGGCACGACGCCTTCCTCGTCGATCTCGCGCGGTTCGGCCCGGCGGTGCGCGACTTCCTCGAGGCCTGAGCGGCTATACTTCGTCGGCCCGGCCGGGCTGGCGGAATCGGTAGACGCAGCGGACTCAAACTCCGCCGCCCTTAAAAGCGTGTGGGTTCGAGTCCCACGCCCGGCACCAGCCGAGCCCCGCCGCGCGCGGGGCTCGTCGTTTCGCGAATGCCCCCTGTGCCCCGGATGCCCCATCCTCCCGCAAGCGACCCCATCGCCATCGCCAGCACCTTCGCGGACGCGACGGCCCTGGCTCTGGGGCTCACGACCTCAACCGGGGTGATGATCGCGTTCTTCGACCGCGACGACCGGATCGCCTGGGCGAACAACCGCTTCGCCGAATGGTTCGGGGTGGCGCCGGCGGAGCTCGCCGGACGCTCGCTCGCCGAGGTCTACGGCCAGGCCGCGCTCGACGAGGTCCTGCCTCGACTGCGCCGCACGCTGTCAGGTGAATCCGTGCGCTATGAGCGCCTGCTTGAGAAACCGGGCACGGCGCCGCAGTGGATCTCGGTGTCGCTCTACCCGCACCGTGACACCGAAGGAAATGTCCTCGGGCTGTTTGCCTGCTCCGTCGAAGTGGACGAGCTGAAGCGCACCCGCGATGCGCTGGACCGCTCGCTGCAGGAAATCGCCATCTACCTCGACAACTCCCCGCTGGCGGTGATCGAGTGGGACCGAAACGGGCAGATCCAGCGCTGGGCGGGCCAAGCAGGCCATATCTTCGGTTGGACCCCAGCGGACGTGGCCGGGCGCCGCGCCGCCGACCTCGGGCTGGTCGATCCGGCCTGGGTGGACGCCTGGGACGCGGCGATGCAGGAACTGCGCGACGGCAGCGCCACGCGCAACCGCATCGTCAGCCGCAACACGACGCGCGGCGGCGCGTCGATCTACTGCGAGTGGTTCCATTCGGCCTTCGTCGACGGCGAGGGCGCGACGCGCGGCGTGCTCTCGCTCGCGCAGGACATCACGCTTCGCATGGAAGTGGAGGAGCAGCTGCGCCACGCCGCCATCCACGACGCCCTGACCGGCTGCCACAACCGCCGCTACCTGATGAGTCGCATCGAGCACGCCATCGCGTGCGCGCGACGCGGCCCCGACCGTCCGGCCCTACTGTTCCTCGACCTCGACCGCTTCAAGCCGATCAACGACCGCCACGGGCACGCCACCGGCGACGCGGTGCTGAAGGACGTCGTCGCGCGCCTGCGAGACTGCGTCCGCGAGACCGACTGCTTGGCGCGCGTGGGCGGCGACGAGTTCGTCGTCCTGATGGACGCGCACGTCGATCCGCAGACGCCGCTGAGGCTCCGCGACCGTATCTCGGAGCGGCTCGAACAGCCCTTCCACCTCGATGGTCTCGATCTGCGTATCGGTGCCAGCATCGGCATCGCCCGCTTCCCGGAGGACGGCGAGACGGCGGACCAACTGCTGCGGCACGCCGACGAATCCATGTATCGCGAGAAGAAGGCGCGCTGAGGGCGGCACGGACATCCGACAGCCACGAAAGCGGCAGCTCCCGGGCCTCGACCGACGACATCCTCAGCCCGAGCGGGCCGCGATCGCCGCAAGCCCCTGCTTGAGCACATCGGCATGGCCAGCGCTCGCATCGAGCTTTACCGAGCCCTCGCCCGGCAGCGGCGCTTCGAAGCGCTGCGCCACCTCGCTCGCCAGCGCGGGGCGACGGTCGCGTGGCGCCTCGTGCCGATCCCCCGCGATGCGTGCGGCGGCGAGTTCAACCGGAACGTCGAGCCACAGCAGCACGAAGCGGCGTCCGAAGCTCTCGGCCAGTTCACACAGCACACGACGCTCGGCATGTGTGGACAGCGTGGCACCATCGACGACGACTGTAGCGCCCGCCTTCAGCAGCACTGAGGCCTCGAGACGCACGATTTCGAAGGCCGCACGCTTCGCCGCGCGATCGTCCCAGTTCGGAAACTCGCTCATGCGGACGGCGTCGCGCGACACCACCTCGGCATGCAGCGCCGCCTGGAGGCCGCGGGCCAAGGTGGACTTCCCGGCGCCGGGCAGGCCGGCCAAAGCGATGAGCATCGGAGGACAACCGCAAGACAGGGCGATACTGAGACGGTAGCGCAGCCGGGCGCTCGGCATCGGGCACCGTCAGTGATCCGGCGACGCTTTGCGCACGCCGCTTGCATTGCCGATCAGGTCGGCGGCCGCCCCCACGGCCACCACCCTCGCCCGCTCCGCGCGTAGCGGTCGGCGGCGCGCTCGAACGGGTTGCGCGCGCTGACGCCGCCGCACAGCAGGTAGGCGATCGGGAACAGCGGCCCCAGGGCCAGCGACTGCCGCACGTGCGCCAGCTCGTGGCGGCCAAGGTGGACGCGTTCGCCGCGCCATCCGACGTTGTCGCCACGAACGACCGCATCGCGAGCGCGGTAGCTCGGCACGCGGCGATCCAGCGTCGGCAGTCGGCTCAACACCACCTGGCCGAGGGCCAGCGCGCCGGAGGGCCCACACGGAAACCGCAGGAACACCAGCATCGGGCCGTGCACCACGAGGCGCGCGCCGAACGGCAGGGACGCGACGCCGACGAGCAGCATCGGCAGGGTCAGCGGCAGCGCCCAGACGGCGCCGAGGACCCAGC
>JBOFQO010000238.1:0-5263 GCA_051660925.1 Silanimonas sp.
GCTCGGCCGCACACCAGCGTTCGAGCGCAGCGTGGAAGCGCGGTTCGGCCAACCAGTGGCGGCTGTGGGTCGCGAAGGGCAGAAAGCCGCGCGCCAGTTTGTGCTCGCCCTGCGCGCCGGGTTCGAAGCGATCGATACCATGCTCGATGCAGTAGGCCACGCCCTGGTGGTAGCAGGCCTCGAAGTGCAATCCCGGTACGTCCTCCGTTGCACCCCAGTAGCGCCCGTAAAGCGCGGACTCTGAGCGCAGGCACAGGGCGCCGCCGATGGCGTCGCCTTCGCGCTCGGCCAGCACCAGCACGACGGCGTCGGGCATCGTGGCGCCGAGGTGCTGGAAGAACGCGTCGGTCATGGCCGCGTGATTCCATTTCTCGGCGAAGGTGCTGCGGTAGAAGCGATGCATCGCCGATAGCGGTGCGCCGCGCGCCGCCGCGCCTTCGACGATGCGAATCTCAACGCCGGCCTCGCGCACCTTGCGGCGGTCGGCCTTCAGGTTCTTGCGGCGCTTGTGGTTGAGTGCGCCGAGAAAGTCGTCGAAGCCCCGCCACGCTGGGTCGCTCGTCCAGTGAAACTGCACGTCCTCGCGGGCGAGCCAGGTGTCGTCGAAGGCCGCGAGATCGTCGGTGTCGAGGAAGTTCGCGTGCAGCGAATGCAGGCCGAGTTTTGGCGCCGCCTCGCGCATCGCCGCGAGCAGCCATCGCTTCGAATCGATATCGCGGGCCAGCAGGCGCGGCCCGGTGACCGGCGTGTAGGGCACGCCGATCAGCCATTTCGGGTAGTACTCGAGGCCGTACTGCGCGTAGGCATTGGCCCAAGCGTGGTCGAACACGAACTCGCCGTGCGAGTTGCCTTTCGCGTAGGCGGGCGCCGCGGCCAGCAGCGCGTCGCCGTCCCACAGCGTGGCGTGCAGCGGCGTCCAGCCGTACTCCGGGTCGAGGCAGCCGTGCCACTCGAGGCCAGAGAGGAAGGCATGTGCCGTGAACGGATGGCCGCCGCGGTTCAGTGCGTCCCATGCGGCCGCCGGCACGTCATCCAGTCGACGATGGAGGCGGAGCTCGGGCATCGCCGGCTCTGGCGCGCTTACTCGTGCTTGTCGAGGAACTTGTCGGCGTCCAGCGCCGCCATGCAGCCCGAACCGGCCGAGGTGATGGCCTGGCGGTACACGTGGTCAGCGACGTCGCCAGCCGCGAACACGCCGGGGATGCTGGTGCCGGTCGCGCCGCCGTCGAGGCCCGACTTCACCTTGATGTAGCCGTCGCGCATGTCGAGCTGGCCGTCGAACAGCGACGTGTTCGGGCTGTGACCGATGGCAACGAAGAAGCCGGTGACTTTGATCTCGCGCGTCGCGTCGTCCTTCAGCGAGCGCAGACGCACACCGCTGACGCCGGAATCATCGCCCAGCACTTCATCGACGGTGTGGTTCCACACGAGCTCGATCTTGCCGGCGGCGGCCTTGGCGAACAGCTTGTCCTGCAGGATCTTCTCGGCGCGCAGCGTGTCGCGGCGATGCACGAGGTAGACCTTGGCAGCGATGTTCGACAGGTACAGCGCTTCCTCGACGGCGGTGTTGCCGCCGCCGATCACCGCGACATCCTGGCCGCGGAAGAAAAAGCCGTCGCAAGTGGCGCAGGCCGATACGCCGCGGCCCTTGAAGGCGTCCTCCGACGGGATGCCCAGGTACTTCGCGCTCGCGCCGGTCGCAATGATCAGGGCGTCGCAGGTGTACTCGCCGCTGTCGCCCTTCAACCGGAACGGGCGCGAACCCAACTCCGCCGTATGGATGTGGTCGAAAACGATCTCGGTCTCGAAGCGTTCGGCATGTGCCTGCATGCGCGTCATCAGGTCCGGACCCATCAGGCCGTGCGCGTCGCCCGGCCAATTGTCGACTTCCGTTGTGGTCATGAGCTGGCCGCCTTGCTGCAAGCCCGTCACCAGCACCGGCTTCAGATTGGCGCGCGCGGCGTACACGGCAGCCGTGTAGCCGGCGGGGCCGGAGCCGAGGATGAGCAGACGGGAATGCTTGGGAACGGTCATGTCGTTATACTTTCGCGGCTTCGTGGCGGTGTGCGGCGCAACAAAGGCGCGGCATGCGGGCTGCAAAGCTTGGGGGCCGAGGCCCTTCAAATCAAGGTTGCATCCTCGTCGTCACCAAGCCGCCTCACGGCGGCTTCATTCGTTCAACGCGCGCGCCGCGCCGCCCCCTGGAGCCTGCATCATGCGTATCGGTATCCCCCGCGAGACCAAGACCCTCGAAGGCCGCGTGGCCCTCGTTCCCGCCGCCTGCGCTGATCTCGTGCGTCGCGGCCACGAGGTGTGGATCGAGAAGGACGCCGGCGTCAAGAGTGGTTTCGACGATGCCCAGTACACCGCGCTCGGCGTGCGCATCGCGGCGGACGCCGCGGCGCTCTACGAGAAGGCGGAGTTGGTGGTGAAGGTGAAGGAGCCGATCGACGGCGACCTCAAGCACCTGCGCAAGGACCACCTGCTGTTCTGCTACCTGCACCTCGCCGCCGAGCCGGTGCTGACGCGCAAACTGCTCGATATCGGCCTCACCGGCGTGGCTTTCGAGACCGTCGAACTCGACAGTGGCGACTTGCCGCTGCTGACGCCGATGTCGATCGTCGCCGGTCGCATCGCCGTGCAGGTCGGTGCGCATTACCTGCATCAGCCGATGGGCGGCAAGGGCAAGCTGCTCGGCGGCCTGCCGTCGACCGAGCGCGGCAAGGTGGTGGTGTTGGGCGCCGGCGCCGCCGGCGGCAATTCGGCCGCGCTGGCCGCCTCAAGCGGCGCGAACGTCGTCGTGTTCGAGAAGCGCCAGGATCGCATGGCGCAGATGATGGCTCTCGGCCCGAACGTCACCGCGTTGTACCCGTATGAGGACGCCGTGGCGCGCGAGCTGCGCGATGCCGACCTCGTGATCGGCGCGGTGCTGGTGACGGGCGCGAAGGCACCGCACGTGGTCAGCCGCGAAATGATCAAGGGCATGCAGAAGGGCAGCGTCCTGGTCGACATCTCGGTCGACCAGGGCGGCTGCTTCGAGACCACGCGCCCGACCACTTGGAAGGAGCCGGTGTACACGGAGGAAGGCGTCATCCACTTCGCGGTCACCAACATGCCGGGCGCGGTGCCGCAGACCTCGTCGCAGGCCATCTGCGCCGCGATCCTGCCGTGGGTGCAGAAGCTGGCCTCGGGCAGCTGGCGCGACAACGCCGCACTGGTCCGCGGCATCAATGTCGAGGGCGGAAAGATCGTCCATCCGGCCCTGAAGGACATGGCGGTCTGAGCCCCGCGCGCTACACTCCCAGCGGCAAATTCCCGCAGGGAGTGGATGCGTGCTGATGCAGGGCGTGGAGGGCAGGGCACTGGACCGACGACAGAAGCTGTGGCGCGAAGTGGCGCTGGTGGTTGCCGCGCCGGCCCTGCTTTACCTGCTCGCCAGCCTCGTCAGCTACTCCTCGGCCGACCCGGGCTGGTCGCGCACCGGCAGCGTCGCCGGCGAGATCCAGAATTTCGGCGGCCCCGCCGGGGCCTACATCGCCGATCTCGCCTTCTGGCTGTTCGGCTGGATGGCCTATACGGTTCCCGTGATTCTCGGCGGCGTCACCTGGGTGGCGCTGTTCGGCATGGACACCGACGGCGATGGCGAGGTCGACCTCGGCCCCGCCTTGCGCCTGGTCGGCATCGTGGGCGTGCTGGTGGCCGGCACCGGCCTGATGCAGTTGTGGTTCGGGCCCTCGTCGGTGCTGCCGTCCACCTCGTCGGGCGGCATGCTTGGCGAACTGGTCAGCGGGTCCAGCAAGGCCCTGTTGGGGCTCACCGGCGCGCTGCTGCTGCTCGTTGCGCTGTTCCTGACCTCGGTGACGTTGGCGACCGGGATGTCGTGGTTCGCGGTGATGGAGTGGATCGGCGCCCGGGTCCTCGGCCTGTTCGAACGCGCCAAGGCCGGCCGCGAGCAGGCGGCGGAGTGGCAGCGCACCCGTGCGATGCGCGAGGAGCGCGAGGAAGTCCGCAAGGTCGAGACGCAGAAGCGCGCCAAGCGCGAACCCGTGCACATCGAAGCCCCGGCCCCGGCCGTCGTCGAGAAGAGCGACCGAGCCAAGCGCGAGCAGCAGATCCCGCTGTTCAACACGGTGCCGGAAGGCGGCCTGCCGCCGCTGTCGATCCTGGATGAGCCGAAGGTGCAGGAGCGCGGCTACAGCGAGGAAACGCTGGAAACCCTGTCGCGGCAGATCGAATTCAAGCTCAAGGACTTCCGCATCGACGTGAACGTGGTCGGCGCGTACCCGGGCCCGGTCATCACCCGCTTCGAGATGGAGCCGGCCCCCGGCGTCAAGGGCAGCCAGATCAATTCGCTCGACAAGGACATCGCTCGCGGCCTGTCGGTGAAGTCGGTGCGCGTGGTCGATGTCATCCCGGGCAAGTCGGTGGTCGGCCTTGAGATCCCGAACACCACGCGCGAGATGATCTTCCTCTCGGAGATGCTGCGCTCGAAGGAGTACGACAAGTCGCCGAGTCCGCTCACGCTGGCCCTCGGCAAGGACATTGCGGGCCGCCCGACCGTGGCCGACCTCGCGCGCATGCCGCACCTGCTGGTCGCCGGCACCACCGGTTCGGGCAAGTCGGTGGCCGTCAACGCGATGGTGCTGTCGTTGCTCTACAAGGCCTCCGCGAAGGACGTGCGGATGCTGATGATCGACCCGAAGATGCTGGAGCTCTCGGTCTACCAGGGCATCCCGCATCTGTTGGCGCCAGTTGTCACTGACATGAAGGAAGCGGCCAACGGCCTGCGCTGGTGCGTGGCCGAGATGGAGCGCCGCTACAAGCTGATGAGCGCGGTCGGCGTGCGCAACCTCGCGGGCTTCAACCGCAAGGTGAAGGACGCGCGCGATGCCGGCCAGCCGCTGATGGACCCGCTGTTCAAGCCGAACCCCGAGCTCGGCGAGCAGCCACGCCCGCTGGAGGAGCTGCCCTACATCGTCGTCTTCATCGACGAGTTCGCCGACATGATGATGATCGTCGGCAAGAAGGTGGAAGAGCTCATCGCCCGCCTCGCGCAGAAGGCCCGCGCTGCCGGCATCCACCTCATCCTCGCCACGCAGCGTCCGTCGGTCGACGTCATCACGGGCCGTATCAAGGCCAACATCCCGACCCGCATCGCGTTCCAGGTCAGCTCCAAGATCGACTCGCGCACGATCCTTGATCAATCCGGCGCGGAGACCCTGCTCGGCCACGGCGATATGCTCTACCTGCCGCCCGGTACGGC
>JBOFQO010000239.1:0-3535 GCA_051660925.1 Silanimonas sp.
GGCGGGCGCCAGCGCCGGCGACACCGTGGCGTCCTTCGTGCCGTGCAGCACCAGCACGCGGTCGCCGGCGAAGGCCGACAGCGGGTCGATGCTGCCAGCCGCCACCCGTGCGTTCGCCTGCGCCGCCAGCGCGGCGACGTCCGGTGCGCTCGGCGTTACCGTTATGCATGGCCCGAGCGCGGTGTTGAGTGCGCCCTGCGCGCAGCCGTAGGGCCCGCCGGCCACCAGCGCTGCGCCGTGCACGCGCGCGTTCAGTGCGACATGCACCTGCGTGGCCATGTAGGCGCCCGACGACAGCCCGGCCACCGCCACTCGCGAGGCGTCGAGCTGGATCGGCGCCAGCGGCGGCGCGCGCTCGGCGCCGCAGGCCGCAAGGCCAGCCAGCGTGGCGGCGGCGAGGCCGAGCCCGGCGGCGGTGCGCGTCGACGCCATGCCGGCCTCAGAAGTCGTAGCGCACCGACAGGCTGAACTGGCGCGGCGCACCGTAGAAGCCGGTGTACACGCCGAGCGCCTGGGCGAGGTTGTAGCCCGTCGTCAGGTATTCCTTGTCGGCGAGGTTGGTGCCCTGCAGCGACACCGACCACGGGCCGCCGCTCTGCCAGACCACGCCGGCGCTGAGCAGGCCATAGCCGTCCTGGCTGATCGGCGGACGGCCGAACGGCGCGCCGGGCGGCACGTTGGCGCGCAGGATCTCGGTCGTCGCGATGACGTCGCTCTGGTAGCTGTAGCCGATGCGCGCGCTGAGCTCGCCGGCATCGCCGACCGGCCTGCGCCACTCGAGGTTGATGGCGCCTGAGAACTCCGGCGCGTTGGTGAATTCCTGCTCACCGGCGATGTCGACACCGGCGAACAGGAACTCGTCGTACTGCGCGTCGAGCCAGGCGAGGTTGCCGCTGATCGTGAAGCCCTCGCCGACCAGCCACTGGTACTCGGCCTCGAGGCCCTGCACCGTGCCGCGGCCGGCATTGGTGAAGTCGCCGAAGAAGCCGCCTGCCGGGTTGGCAGTGAACACCGAGAGCTGGATATCGCGATAGCGGTTGTGGAAGGCGGCGAGGTTCAGGAACAGTCGCTGGTCGAGCAGGCCCATCTTCGCGCCCACCTCGAAGCTGTCGACCACCTCGTCGTCGAAGGGCTGCGCCGAGCGTGGCACCAGGGTGGCCTGTGCGCGGATGTTGTAGCCGCCCGACTTGAAGCCGCGCGAGGCGAGGCCGTAGAGCATCACGCTGTCGCTGAGGTCGAAGTTCAGCGCGATCTTCGGCGAGGTGTTCTTGAAGTTGATGGTGCGGTCGAAGTTCGCCGCCGCCGGGTCGTCGTTGGGGATGGTCGGCGTGCAGTCGCGCAGTGTGCTGAAGGTGGCGCTGGTGTAGCAGCGGTTGAGCACGCGGGCGCGCTTGTCCTCGTCGGTGTAACGCGCGCCGAGGTCGAGCGAGAGGCGGTCGCTGATGTCGAACGTCCAGTCGGCGTAGACCGCGATCGAGTCGGTGAACACCGTGCCCTGGGTGTCGCCGAAGCTCAGATTGAAGAAGTTGTTGAGCACTTGGCCGCCGGCCTCGCCGTCGAAGACGTACAGGCCGACAACGCCGCGCGAGCGGCCGCCGGCGTCCCAGTTGGCCTGCAGCTCGTGGCTGACCTGCTCGTCGGCGTAGAAGGCCTTGACGTCGGCGATCGGCGCCGGCGTGGTATCGAAGTCGATGTTCGTCTCGGTCTCACTCTGGCGCTTGGCGAGCACGTACTTGAGCGAGAGGCTGTCGCTGGCGCGCCAGTTCAGCGTCGCCGACGCGCCTTCGATCAATGTGTCGTTGACGTTGGGCATGCCGTTGCGCACGTCGTAGCGGTCGGCCAGCGGCGGGAAGGCGCCGAGGGCCGGGAAGAAGACGGCGTTGAATCGGTTTGGTTCGAGCATCTGCGCGCCACGCACGCCGCTCTGGTCGTCGACCATGTCGACAGCGAACTGGATGTCGAGGTTGTCGTTGACGTAGGCACCGAGCTGGCCGCGCACCGCGATCACTTCCTTGTCGCTGACGTCCTGGGCGGTGCGGACGTTCTCGCCGAAGCCGTCGCGGCTCAGCGAAGCGACCGCGACGCGCGCGCGCAGCGCGCCATTCGCGGCGATCGGACCGCCGACGGCGGCCTTGACGTCGAGCTGACCGTAGTTGCCGACCGTCACCGCGGCGTTGCCGTCGACTTCCGTCGGCAGGCCGCGCGAGATGTACTTGATGGCGCCGCCGATGGTGTTCTTGCCATACAGCGTGCCCTGCGGGCCGCGCAGCACCTCGATGCGCTCGACGTCGAACACGTCGAGCAGCGCACCCTGTGGGCGCGCGATGTAGACGTCGTCGAGGTACAGACCGACGCCGGGGTCGACGCCCCACAGCGGGTCGGCCTGGCCGACGCCGCGGATGAAGGCGGTCAGCGTCGAGTTCGAGCCGCGCGCCGCGTAGATCGTTAGGTTCGGCACCTGCGCGTCGAGCTCGGCGATGTCGCGCGTGCCGAGGCGGTCGAGCGCTTCCGCCGTGAACGCGGTCACCGCGACCGGCACCTCCTGCAGCGTCTCCTCGCGCTTGCGCGCGGTCACCGTCACCGCGTCGAGCGTCTTCGCTTCGCCGGCCGCGGGCTCGGCGGACTGCGCGAAGGCGGTCGGTGCCGCGAAGCTGCCGACGAGCAGGGCGGCGTGGATGGCAGTGCTGAGCGTGCTGCGGAACATCGGTCTTCCCCCAAGGCGTGGCCCGCGCCCCCGGCGCGATGCGAAGCAGACTAGGCGCGCGACGGCTCGGCCAGCACCTGTACATTCGTCCAATCACGGGCCTCGCACTGCGCCGCGCATCCTCCGGGCGCATCCTGCCCGGAGTTACCGCTCATGCTGAGCGCCCTCGGCCTCACCTTCGCCCTCGCTCTGCTGATCGCGCTGACCATGCGCGGCTGGAATCTGTTCGTGGCCACGCCGCTGTGCGCTCTGCTGGTCGCGCTGAGCTCGGGCATCGCTGTGCTGCCGCCGCTGGCCGTCGAGGGCGCGCCGAACCTTGTCGGCGCCTACATGGGCGGCTTCACCGGCTTCGTCACCAACTGGTTCTTCATGTTCCTGCTCGGCTCCATCTTCGGGAAGCTGATGGAGGACAGCGGCGCCGCCGACGCCATCGCCGCCGCGGTGATGCGCCACCTCGGGCCCTCGCACGCCGCGCTTGCCGTCGTGCTGGCCTGCGCCATCCTGACCTACGGCGGCGTCAGCCTGTTCGTGGTCGCGTTCTCGGTGTATCCAGCCGCACTCGCGCTGTTCCGCGCCGCTGACCTGCCGCGCCGCTTCATCCCGGCGGCACTCGCCTTTGGCTCGGTTACCTTCACCATGACCTCGGCCGGCTCGCCGGAGATCCAGAACTGGATCCCGATCTCCTACCTCGGCACCTCGCCGTGGGCCGCTTGGGAGGCGAGCCTGATCACGGCGCTGTTCATGGCCGTCATGGGCCAGCTCTGGCTCGGCTGGATGCTGAAGCGCGCCAAGGCGCGCGGCGAGCGATTCGTCGCCCGCGACGGCGATCCC
>JBOFQO010000240.1:0-2347 GCA_051660925.1 Silanimonas sp.
GTAGCGCCACCACGTCTCCCCGCGCTCGATCACGTCGATGCGCGTCTCGCTGTTTGGTTCGCCGTCGACCTCATGCATGCGGAAGAAGGGCTCGCCGGGGACGATCCGACTGCGCCGCGTGAGCGGGAAGTCGAGCTGCGGCAGCGCCGGCGCGACGGCCTCGTAGTGCTTCTCGATGCGTTGCTCACGGAACAGCGCCTGGTACGCCGCGCGGGTGGCGGGGTTCGTTGAGAACAGCACGAGGCCCGCGGTCTCGCGGTCGATGCGATGCAGGGGGACGAGGTCGGGGTTGCCGGTACGGCGGATCAATCGCGCAAGCAGGGTCTCGTGCACGTGCGCGCCACCGGGCGTGACGGGCAGAAAGTGCGGCTTGTCGGCCACCAGCAGGTGGTCGTCGTGGTGCAGCACGCGCTCGTCGAAGGGAATGCGCGGCTCATCGGCGACTTCGCGGTAGTAGTGCACCTCAAGGCCGACCCGATGCGGCGTGCCCGACGCGATGGCGCAGCCGTCCGGCCCAAGCACGCGGCCGCGCGCGAAACGGTCGAGCCACGCGTCGCGTGACACCGCGGGGAAGTGCGCACACAGCGCATCGAGCACCGTGACCCACGGGCCCGGCGGCAGCTGCAGCGCGCTGGGCGCAAGGCCGTCGACGCTGGGCGGGCGTATGCGCAAGCTCACGGATTCCGCAGGCCCGCGACCCGACGCCGCGGGCTCAATACCCCGCCGCCTGCCCGTCCTTGCGGCTCTCGCTGGCGCCCACCCAGCCGGCACCGCGGTTGACGCCGATGGCCTGGTAGCCGCCGAACGGCCCGTTGCCGAATTCGACGCGATGGCCTTTGTCCATCAGCGCGCGCACCGTTTCCCACGAGAACCCGGTCTCGAGCTGCACGACGCCGCCGTCCGCCATCGGGGCCACGTCGCCGATGGGCTCGTCGCTGCCGTCATGGTGCAGGCGCGGGGCGTCGCCGGCCTCCTGCAGGTTCATGCCGAAGTCGACGACGTTCATGACGATCTGCACGTGGCCCTGCGGCTGCATCGCGCCGCCCATCAGGCCGAAGCTCATCAGCGGCGCGCCGTCCTTGGTGAGGAAGGCCGGGATGATGGTGTGGAACGGGCGCTTGCCGGGCGCGTACTCGTTCGGATGACCCGCCTTCAGCGAGAACTGCTCGCCGCGATTCTGCAGGATGAAGCCGAGGCCCGGCGGGCTCATGCCGCTGCCCATCCCACGGTAGTTGCTCTGGATCAGCGAGACCATCATCCCGCTCGCGTCGGCGGTGGTCAGGTAGATGGTGTCGCCTTCGTCGAGCGAGGGCGGCGTGCCGGGGGCCACGACGACCTGGGCGCGCTCCGGATCGATGCGCTTGCGCTGTTCGTCGGCGTAGGCGTCGGAAATGAGGCCCGCGACCGGCGCCTTGGCAAAGGCCGGATCGGCATAGAACCGTGCGCGGTCGGCGAAGGCGAGCTTCTTTGCTTCCGTCAGCAGGTGCAGGTGCTCGGCGCTGCCGAACGCGATCTTCGAGAAGTCGTAGCCCTCAAGGATGTTGAGCATCTGCAGTGCGGCGATGCCCTGCCCGTTCGGCGGCAGCTCCCAAACGTCGACGCCGCGGTAGTTCACGCTCACCGGCTCGACCCACTCGCCCTGGTGCGCGGCGAAGTCGGCGGCGGCGAGGAAGCCGCCCTGGGCCTTGATGTAGGCCTCGATGACGCGCGGCACTTCGCCTTCGTAGAAGCCGGCGCGGCCGTCGCGGGCGATGCGTTCGTAGGTGCGCGCGAGGTTCTCATTGGTCCACATCTCGCCGCGGCGCGGCGCGCGACCGTCGAGGGTGAACTGCTCGTTGAAGCCGGGGTACTGCGCGAGCCGCGGCACCGACATCGCCCACGCATCGGCGATGACCTCGTGCACCGGATGGCCATTGCGTGCGTAGTCGATGGCGGGCTTCAGCACGTCAGCCATCGGCAGCGCGCCGAAGCGGCCGTGCAGCGCGAACCAGCCGTCGACGGCGCCCGGCACCGTCACCGGCAGCGCGCCGCGCATCGGTATCAACGCCATCTTCTGCTCGTCGAACCACGCGCGCGTCAGGCCCATCGGCGAGCGGCCCGACCCGTTGTAGCCGTGGAGCTTGCCGGTCTTCGGGTCCCACACGATGGCGAACAGGTCGCCGCCGATGCCGCAGCCGGTCGGCTCCATCAGGCCCAGCGCGGCGTTCGCGGCAATCGCCGCATCCATCGCGGTGCCGCCGCGCTTCATCACGTCGAGCGCAATCTGCGTGGCGAGCGGATGCGAGGTCGCCGCCATCGCCTGCGGTGCATAGACCTCGGAACGCGTGGCGAACTCCCGGCCGGTAAC
>JBOFQO010000241.1:0-2062 GCA_051660925.1 Silanimonas sp.
GGCTGGGGCCTGACGGTCTTCAACTTCCCGGGGCAGATGTTTGCGCTGTTCTTCGTCTACGACAGCCAGGGCCGCCCGCAGTGGTACCGCTTCCAGGGCGCGTGGACGGGCACCGACGTCGTCACCGCGAATCTCGACCGCGCCACCGGCCCCGCGTGGTCGGCGACGTTCAACCCGAACGCCGTCAGCTACGCCACGATCGGTACCGCGACGATGACCTTCACCTCGGCGACGGCCGCAACGCTGACCTTCAACGACGGCACCGTGAACCGCACGGTGACGCTGTCGAAGATCTGAGGTGATCCCGGCGAGCGCGCGCAAGCGCAGCGGCGACGCGGTGTTCCGCGTCGCCGCCCTCGCCACGCTGGCGCTGGTCGCGACTGTCACGCAGGCGTCGACGAGTGCGCCTCCGAATCCACCGATGGCGTCCGCGGCGGCTTCGAGCGTGATCTACCGCTGCACGGCACCGAACGGCGCCGTCGCCCTGCAGGACGACCCCTGCCCGCGCGGGCATCGCCAGGAACTGCGCGAAGTCGCCGCGTTCGCGCCTGCCTCGGTGCCTACCGCGTCGACCGCGCCGCCGAACAAAACGACGACGACCGTGGATGGCGCCGACGCGAACGTCGGTGTGAGCACCGGGCCCGCGCCGCCAACGATCACCGCCGGAGAGGCGCCGCCCTCGCGCCCCGCGTTCCTGCCACCGCCGTTGTGGCGCTGCACCGACCTCAACGGCCGCTCAAGGCTTGCGGACGCCTACGACCCGCAGCCGCGCTGCGTGCCGCTGTCGGTGCTCGGCGTCGACCTGTCGCGTGCGCCGCCGTCGGCGGCGACGCTGTGCCGCACGATCGAGGACGACTGCGTCGAGCTCGGCGGGGATGCCGCCTGCGCGGCGTGGGAAGAACGCCTGAACGCCGCGGAGTCGGCGCTGCGCAGCGCTTTCAGCGACACGCAGGCCGAGCGCCGGCGCGAGCGCGATCGAGCCAAGGCCGTCATCGAGAACGACTGCCGCCCTCAGAACCCGTAGCTGAGGAACCCACCATCCACCGCAACGCACTGCGCGGTGATGTAACTCGAGGCTGGTAGGCACAGGAAGGCGATCGCCGCGGCCACTTCCTCCGGCTCGCCGATGCGCGCCATCGGCGTGCGGTCGAGCACGGACTCAAGGTAATCGGCGTCGGCCAACACCGTCGAGGTGCGTCGCGTGCGGATGTACCAGGGCAGCACCGCGTTGACGCGCACGCCTTCGGCCGCCCACTCGACCGCGAGGTTGCGGGTGAGCTGGTGCATCGCCGCCTTGCTCATGCCGTAGGGCGAACCGGTGCGCACGTGCGTCGCGCCCGACACCGAGCCGACGTTGACGATCGCCGAGCTCGCGTGTTCGCGCAGCAGCAGGTACGCGCCGCGGCACAGCTCGAAGGCCGAGAACAGGTTGGTCTCGAAGATCGCGCGCCACTCGGCCTCGTCGTAATCCATCGTCGGTCGGCGCTGGTTGGTGCCGACGTTGTTGACGAGGATCGACAGCCCCAAGCCGAGGCCGTCGATCCAGTCGAACAGCCGCTCGCGGCCAGCCGCATCGGCGACGTCGCAGGCCAACACGTGGACCTCGCCGTCGGGATGGTCGTCGCGCCACTCGGCGGCGGCGGCCTCCAGCGTGTCGGCATCGCGCGCGCAGGCCAGCACGGTGGCGCCCAGGCCGAGCAGCTCGGCGACGGTTGCGCGGCCGATGCCGGCACTCGCGCCGGTGACGAGGGCGACCTGGCCGTCGAGGCGCCAGCGGGCGGCATTCGGCATCGAAAACTCCTGCAGGAACGGGCGCCGTAGGATAGCCGCTCGCCCCACGGAGACCCGCCATGCGCGCACCGCCCCTTACTGCCCCCCTTCGCCGTGCCCGCACGGTGTTGATCGGCCTCACGACCCTGGTCGCCCTCGCCGCCTGCAGCCCGGAGCCGACGCCCGCCGAGCCGACCCCAGTGCCCGAGGACGAGCCTGCGCCGCAAGCCGCGGCCGGCGAGGCCACCGAGCTGCGCGACGCCATCCAAGCGCCGCAGGACAAGGCGCGCGC
>JBOFQO010000242.1:0-1775 GCA_051660925.1 Silanimonas sp.
GAGTGCGTGGCGCCGGTGGCGACGATGAGATGTTCGTAGCCCAGCGCGCTGCCGTCGGCGAGGCGCACCGTGCGCGCGCCGAGGTCGATGTCGACCACCTCGCCCATCAGCACCGTGGCGTTGCGTTGGCCGCGCAGGATGTGGCGGATGGGTGCTGCGATCGACGGCGCAGCGAGCCCCGCGGTCGCGACTTGGTAGAGCAGGGGCTGGAACAGATGATGGTTGGTGCGGTCGACGAGGGTGACGTCGACGGGTGCCTGCTTCAGCGCCTTCGCCGCGGCGAGGCCACCGAAGCCGCCGCCGAGGATCAGGACGCGTGGGCGCTCAAGTGCCATCGGCGTCGCGCGGCGCGGCGGCGCGCTTCAGCCGGTCGTTGACGGCCGCCCAGGCCGCGGTGTGCGGCGGGAGTTCCGCAAGCAGCACCTCGAAGCCGCGGGCATCAAGACGCCGGAGCGCTGCGTACAGCGCGTGGCCATAGCCGGCGAGGTCGGTGGGCAGGACTTCGCCATCGATGTCCTTGAAGGGCTGGCCGCGCAGCAGGGCGGCCACCTTGGTGCCGCGCTTGGCGAGCTCGTGGTAGCGCGTGACCAGCGGCGCGCGCGCCAGCACTTCCACGGACGCACGCGGCGCGTAGTGCGAGGCGAGCGTGCCAGACGCCCGCGGGCTGTCGCTGTCCTTGCCCTCGGCCACCGGGCCGATGATCTCTTCGATCTCCGGGCGGCTGAGCTTTCCGGGGCGCAGGATGCGCGGCGTGTCGGTGGAGAGATCCACGATCGTGCTTTCGAGGCCAATCTCGCATTCGCCGCCGTCGAGCACGATGGGCACGGCGTCGCCGAACTCTTCGCGCACGTGTGCAGCGGTCGTCGGCGAGAGGCGGCCGAAGCGGTTCGCGGAAGGCGCGGCCACGCCGCCTTCGAAGGCGCGCAGCAGGGCCTGCGCGACCGGGTGTGCCGGCACGCGCAGGCCGACCGTGTCCTGCCCGCCGGTCACTTCGTCGGGCACGTTCGCGGCGCGCGGCAGGATCAGCGTCAGCGGGCCCGGCCAGAAGGCCTCGGCCAGGGCTTCGGCGGCCTCGGGCCAGTCGCCGGCCCAGCGCGAGGCCGTCACGGCGTCGGCCACGTGGACGATCAGCGGGTGGTCGGAAGGCCGGCCCTTCAGTTCGTAAATGCGCCGCACCGCCGCCGGGTCGTGGGCGTCGGCGGCGAGGCCGTACACGGTTTCGGTGGGGAGACCGATCGGCTCGCCGCGGCGCAGGGCTGCGAGGGCGTCGTCGAGGGTCGAGGCGCGCGTGGTTTTCCCGTCCATGCGGCCATGCTAGCCGCGCCGTGGACGATGCGACAATGCGCGCCTTTCCAACCCCCATCGCCGCCGGAGCTTCCATGGCCATTCTTCGCATGACCGACCTCGACCTCACGGGCCAGCGCGTGCTGATCCGCCAGGACCTCAATGTGCCGATCGAGGACGGCAAGGTGACCTCGGAGCAGCGCATCACCGCCTCGCTCCCCACCATCCGGCTGGCGCTGGCGAAGGGCGCGGCGGTGATGGTCACCTCGCACCTGGGCCGCCCGAAGGAGGGCGCGTGGACGGCGGAAGATTCGCTCGCGCCCGTCGCTGAGCGCCTCGCCGCTCACCTCGACCGCCCGGTGCCGCTGCTGCGCGACTGGGTCGACGGGGTCGACGTGAAGCCCGGTGAGGTCGTGCTGCTCGAGAACTGCCGCATGAACGTCGGCGAGGGCAAGGACGATGCCGCGCTGTCGGCGAAGTACGCCGCGCTC
>JBOFQO010000243.1:0-2000 GCA_051660925.1 Silanimonas sp.
TCCCGGTTGATGGCGCACTGGTCCGGCAGGTGCTGGTCTCGGGCGCACGCGCCCACCCGAGCACGGCACCGCCCGGCTGCGGTGTCGGTGTCGTCGATGCGCTGGCGGCACTCCAGCACCGCGACGCCGCCATCGATGCCGCCGAACCCGAGCCCGACTCCCCTGAATGAGACCGCCGCCATGGCCCTGAAGCCCCCCAACCGCAAGCCCCCGTCCACGCCGTCGCCCGCTGCGGCACGCGCGTTTTCCGCACAGCCGCCCCAAGGAGCGACCCCCATGTCTTCCCCGACTTTCGACCTGTTTTTCGTCGACCTGGCGGAGCGCGAACTCCGCGAACGCCATGCCCTGCGCGACCGCGCCCGCCGCCTCGTCGCCCTTGAGCAGACCCGCGACCGCAGCGGTGGCCTGTCCGAGTCGCAGGTGCTGGAACTGAAGGCGATCCAGTCCCGCCTGCTCGTCGAGAAATCCATCGACCCGTTCTTCCGCCAGGCGCTGGCGGTGTTCCACAACCGCGAACCCGGCGACCTCGCCGACGACGCGCCGTTCCAGCACGTGCACGGTTTCCTTGGCACGCAGCGCGACAGGCCCGGCAACGCCAAGGGCCTCACCGACGACGAGATCGAGTTCGCGGCGATGCTCGGCCTGCTGATGCTGGACGGCAACACCGACGCCTCGCACCAGCGCTTCCGCGCTGACGCCGTGCGCGCCCGTGGCGACGTGGTGCAGAACCGCCAGCTGTTCCTGCGCGCCTTCCGCCACCTCGCCGGCCGCTTCGTGATGACCGTGGGCAGCCAGGTCGACCGCCGCGTGCTCGATGAAGAAGTGCTGCAGGAAACCATCCGGCCCTCGACCATCCCCAGCCTGCCCTCGCAGACCGGCCCCGACGCCCTGCCGACCATCAAGCGCACCATGGTGCGCAGCCGCGACGAACACGTGCTGGCGCTGTCGGCCACGCACATCGCCGGTCTGGTGCGCCAGCTCGCGAACGAAGGCCAGCGCGCCGACGACCCGTGGATCGGCAACGCCATCGACAGCGCCTTCGACGCACAGAGCGGCATCGTCAACGGGGCACCGGCCTCGTCGCGCGAGCTGGTGCTGCCGGATCTCGAAGCCGAAGTCGACGTCGAGATCGTCGGCGAGAACATCCGCGCGGTGCGCGCCATCTACTTCTCGCACATGCTTGAAGAGATGCGCCTGTTCCAGGTGGTCGACAAGATCGTCGACCTGTTCCGCAGCGGCCTGCTGCCGCTGGGCCGCGGACCGGCCGGCGACTTCCTCTACAAGTACTACAAGAGCGCGGGCGAGCGGATCACCGAGGCCGAGCGTCGCGACCTCTACAGCCGCGCCTTCGGCGTGCCTGGTGGTGACCCCAACGCCGCGATGCCGAATCGCGAGTTCAACGAGCTCTGGCTGCGCTTCGTATCGTCGGTGTCTGCGTTCTCGCGCCAGCTCACCGTCGAGAAGCTGCTGCGCAACGCGGTGCCGATGGCCGTGTCGCAGGAAACGGTGCGCAAGGCCGGCCGCGACCTCGCCGCCAACCTCTCGCTGCACGGCTACGGCGTCCATTGGTTCGCCGACGACCTGAGCCGCGGGCTGGACGAGGCGCTCAAGCTGCTGGGCGACCAGCAGATCAAACAGAGCTTCGGTGCGCGCGACGCCTTCCAGGTGATCGACCAGATCAACGTCAACTACCTCGGTGGCGCCAAGAACACCTTCCGCTACCGCACGCAGGCCCGCGCCGGCGCGGTGATCATGCAGTGGCTGAGCTTCGCCGGCGCGCGGCTCAGCGGGCGCTTCGGCAGCGACGTGATCTCGATGGACGAGCTCACCAGCCCGCAGCTGCGCGACAGCAACCGCAACCCGATGACCGCGCCGAACGACTGGGACCTGGTGCAGGCCTGCGAGTCGTGGCTGGCCGTCTCGGCGGTGCAGGACCAGAGCGTCGAGCAGTACGCGCAACCGATCGAGTCGCCGGTGATGACCAGCAAGCCGAGCGGCAT
>JBOFQO010000244.1:0-14231 GCA_051660925.1 Silanimonas sp.
GGCCGCGTCATCTCCGCACTCACGATCGCCGGCTCGGACAGCGGCGGCGGCGCGGGCATCCAGGCCGACCTGAAGGCCTTCGCCGCCCACGGCGTGCATGGGCTCAGCGCCATCGCGGCGCTCACCGCGCAGCACACGCGCGGGGTCACGGCCGTCCATGCACCGGATGTCGGTTTCCTGCGAGCGCAGATCGACGCCTGCTTCGACGATTTCGACGTGCGCGCGGTGAAGCTCGGCATGCTGGCCACCACCAACATCATCCACGCCGTCGCTGACGCACTCGCGCACTGGACACCCGCCGCGCTGGTGGTCGACCCGGTGATGGTGGCCACCAGCGGCGCGAAGCTGCTGGCGGATGACGCGCTCGACGCCCTGCGCACGCGGCTGCTGCCGATGGCCACTGTGCTGACACCCAACCTGCCCGAAGCCGAGCTGCTGCTCGGCCGCCGAATCGCGCCCGGCGCCGACGCCGACGCCGCGCTGACCGAGCTGCTCGAACTCGGGCCGAAAGCGCTGCTGCTGAAGGGCGGGCACCTCGCCGAGGCCGAGGTCATCGACCGCTTCGGCAGCGGCGTGCTGCGGGCTAGTTTTCGCAGCGTGCGCCTGCCCGTCGAAGGCCACGGCACCGGCTGCACGCTGGCTTCGGCTGTCGCTGCCAACCTCGCACTCGGCGAAAGCGCACAGCAGGCCTGTCGCCTCGGCACCGGCTTCATCGCCGGCGCGCTGGCGGCGGGCTACCGGCCCGGTCGCGGCAACGTCGTCGTGCTCGACCCGTTCTGGCGCTTCCGCGAGGCTTGACGCCGCACGGCAAGGCTCGCCGTCCCGAAGTGTGGCTTCACGACATCGCTGCGGACGCTTGCGAAGGGCCGGCGCCGCAGGCATCTTTCACGCGACGTCCACAACCCCCTGCAAGGAGCACGTGATGCGCAGCGGCAACCCGGTTCTCGGCGAGAACACCTTCCTTGACGTCGGCTCCGGCCGCGTCGTCACCCGCGACGGCCAGACGATGACGATCGGCGGCACGGTCAACAAGACCGCGCTGTTGCTCGCCATGGTGCTGATCACCGCAACCTACACCTGGAACCTCTACAGCGGCCCGGAGAGCGTGCCCGGCCTGATGCCCTACGTCTGGGGTGGTGCGATCGGCGGCTTCGTGATGGCCCTGATCACCGTGTTCAAGAAGGACTGGGCGCCGGTCACCGCACCGATCTATGCCCTGCTCGAAGGCCTGTTCCTCGGCGCCGTCTCGGCGATCTTCGAGGCACAGTTTCCCGGCATCGTGCTGCAGGCCGTCGGCCTCACCTTCGGCACGCTGGCCTCGCTGCTGCTGGCCTACAAGTCGGGCCTCATCCGCGCCACGGAGAACTTCAAGCTCGGCGTGGTCGCGGCCACCGGCGGCATCGCCCTGCTCTACCTCGTCAACATCGGCATGCGCCTGTTTGGCTTCGAGGGCATCGGCTTCATCCATGACAGCGGCTGGCTGGGCATCGGCTTCTCGGCCTTCGTGGTCGTGATCGCGGCGCTGAACCTCGTGCTCGATTTCGACTTCATCGAAAGCGGCGTCGAGGCCGGCGCGCCGAAGTCGATGGAGTGGTACGGCGCCTTCGGCCTGATGGTCACGCTGATCTGGCTGTACCTTGAGATCCTGCGCCTGCTCGCGAAGCTGCGCGGCGACGACTGAGTCCAAGACGCATCGCTGCTAATGCAAGAAGGGCGCCTCGCGGCGCCCTTCTTTTTTCGGGTTGAAAGCGGCGATCAGCCCGCCACGCGTGAGGCGACGGCCTTGGCGAAGCTCTGCGTCGTGCCGGTGCCGCCGACGTCCGGCGTCACGCCATCCTTCGCGGTCAGCGTGTCGCGGATCGCCTGTCGCAGGCGGTTCGCATGGTCGACATGGCCGAGGTGATCGAGCATCTGGCCGGCCGCGAGCAGCAGCGCGCACGGGTTGGCGATGTTTTTGCCGGCGATGTCCGGGGCCGAACCGTGCACGGCCTCGAAGATCGCCGCGTGCTCGCCAATGTTCGCGCCCGGCGCGAGGCCGAGGCCGCCGACCAGGCCGGCGCACAGGTCGGAGACGATGTCGCCAAACAGGTTGGTCGTCACAATGACGTCGAACTGCTCGGGGCGCATCACCAGCTGCATGCAGGTGTTATCCACGATCATCTCGTTGCACTGGATGTCGGGGTACTGCTGCGCGACTTCGCGGGCAGTCTTCAGGAACAGGCCCGAGGTCGACTTCAGGATGTTGGCCTTGTGCACCACCGTGACCTTCTTGCGGCCGAGGCGGCGCGCGAGGTCGAAGGCATAGCGGACGATGCGCTCGGAGCCCTTGCGGGTGACCTTCTGCGTCAGCAGCGCCGTCTCGCCATCCGGCGACACCGACTGGCCCTCGCCGATGTAGGCGCCCTCGGTGTTCTCGCGGACGGTGATGAGATCGATGTTCTCGTAGCGCGACTTGGTGGCCGGGAAGCTGATCGCCGGGCGCACGTTCGCGTACAGGTCGAACTGCTTGCGCAGGGCGACGTTGATCGAGGTGAAGCCCTCGCCCACTGGCGTGGTCAGCGGGCTCTTGAAGGCGATGCGATGCGTGCGGATCGACTCCAGCGTGGCGGCGGGCAACAGCTCGCCGGTCTTTTCCAGCGCCGACATACCCGCTTCGACGAACTCGTACTTGAGGCCGAGATTCATCGCGTCGAGCACGCCGAGCGAGGCGTCCATGATTTCGGGACCGATGCCGTCCCCGCGGATCACCGCAATCGTCTTAGACATTGTTTTTCCTTGGTTTTCGCCCGATCCAGTGCGGGCAGCGGCGCGGATTATGCCGGAGCCGCCCGGCGCTGGCCCCGGACGAGGGTCAAGGAACCGGGGTGCGGTTCAGGCGGAAGGCAAACCCGGTCCGGGATGGGGCGCACCCATCGGACTTGCGCCGCGCAAATCAACCGTGGGCGGCGTCGTGGGCCACCGGCGACTCAGTGGCGCCGGCTTCGAGCTGGTCGAGGAAATCCACGGCGCGGCGCAGGTGCGGGATGACGATCGAGCCACCGACGACGAGGCCCACTGAAAACACCTCGAAGAATTCCTCGCGCGTGACGCCTGCCTGGCTGCACTGCGCGACGTGGTAGGCGATGCAGTCGTCGCAGCGCAGCACCATCGAGGCGACCAGACCGAGCATTTCCTTGGTCTTGAGGTCGAGTGCGCCGGGCTTGTAGGTCTGCGTGTCGAGCGCAAAGAAGCGCCGGACGACCTGATTGTCCTCGGCCAGAATGCGCTCGTTCATGCGCTTGCGGAAGGCGGTGAATTCGGCGACGCGGTCACTCACGGGGCGGACTCCAGAAGGGGCGCCAGGCCACCGGCGCGGTCGAGGGCCACCATGTCGTCGAAGCCGCCGACGTGGGTGCCGTTAATGAAGATCTGCGGCACCGAGGTGCGCCTGGCCTTCGCGAGCATCTCCGCGCGGGCGGCCGGGTCGAGGTCGACGCGGAACTCGCGCCACTCGACGCCGCGCTGCTTCAGGAAATTCTTGGCGGCGACGCAGTAAGGGCAGATCGCGGACGAATACATCACGACCTCGGCGCGGGACATCTCGGCGGCTCCAATTCGATGCGGGAAGGCGCGGAACTATGCGGCCCGACCGCGGTCTTTTCCAGCGCGTGCCCGCCCGGCTTAACGGCGGGTTCACCAGCCCCGACAGCCCTTTCGGCATGCTCCCTTGATGCGTTCCCATCTCCTGCTCGCCCTGCCCGTCGCCATCGCGCTGGCGCTACTTCCCGGCCTGACCGCGACGGCGCAGTCGCGCCCAGAGGCCCTGCCGCAGATGGGCTCGTCCGCCGCGAGCCTGATCACGCCCGCCGACGAGGCGCGCTACGCGGCGATGATCATGCGCGAGCTGCGCGGACAGGATCTGCTCGTCAACGATCCGCTGGTGGAAGGCTGGCTGCAGGGGCTCGGCTTCCGCATCGCGTCATCGAGCGGCGAGCCCGACCACGGCTACACGTTCTTCATGATGCGCGACCGCCGCATCAACGCCTTCGCGACGCTCGGCGGGCTGGTCGGCATGAACGCCGGCCTGGTGCTCACCGCCGAGCGCGAGGACGAGGTCGCCGGTGTGCTGGCGCACGAAGTCGCGCACGTCACCCAGCGCCACGTGCTGCGCTCGGCCGAGAAGTCGCAGCAGATGCAGCTGCCCACCATGCTGGCGATGATCGGCGCGCTGGCCGCAGCCTCTCAGAGCAATTCGCGCTCGGCGGACGACGCGATGCAGGCCGCCGTGGTCGGCGCGCAGGCGTTGATGGCGCAGATGCAGATCAACTACACGCGCAGCAATGAATCGGAAGCCGACCGCATCGGCATCGAGACCTTGTCGCGCGCCGGCTTCGACCCGCTCGGCATCGCCGACTTCTTCGGCCGGATGGAGCGCGCCTCCCGCGGCAACACCGGCGGCTGGCAGGCACCGGAGTACCTGCGCACCCACCCCGTCACCACGACGCGCATCGCCGAAGCGCGCGACCGCGCCGCGGCCATGGCCAAGCAGACACCGCTGCGCACGACGACGCCGCTGCGCGACGACGGTCATCTGCTGCTGCCGGCGTCGCTGCGCCCGCTGCCCACCTCGGCAACGGCGCGACCCAGCGAATTCCACTGGGCGCGTGAACGTCTGCGGGTGATCACCGCCCCGACCGCGCGCGATGCGATCGCCGAGTACGAGACCAACCCGGTCAGCGACCCGCGGCCGGAAGTGGCCTACGGGCACGCGCTGGCCCTGCTGCGCGCTGGCCGCGCGTCCGAGGCCCTGGCGCGGCTGGAGACCCTGCTGGCAGCCGATCCAGGCCACCTCTGGCTGCGGCTCACGGCCGCTGAGGCACTGCACAAGGCGGGACGGCCGGTCGAGGCGACGCGCCGCTTCGAGGGCCTGCTGGCCGACTATCCGCAGCACCGGGCGATCACGCTGAGCTATGCCGAGGCGCTGAACGAGCGCGGCGACGCGGCCTCGGGGCGTCGCGCCCAGGCCCTGCTGCGCCCGCTGCTGGCCGGCGCCAGCGGCGACCTGCTGCTGCAGCGCGGCTTCGCCCGCGCCAGCGAGCTCGCTGGCGATGACAATCGCGCGGTCGAGGCGCACGCCGAAGCAGCCTTCCTGTCGGGCCGCGCCGAGGACGCGCTGAAGCAGTTCGACAGCCTGAAGCAGCGCGACGACGTCGACTACGTGCAGCGTGCACGGGTCGAAGCGCGAATGGCCGAAATCATGCCGGTGGTGCTGGAAATGCGCCGCGCCGGCCTGCGACCGCAGGACCAGGGGCGGCCCACGCGCTCTTGATCGGCGGGCCGGGGCTCGACAAGCCATGTCGGCGCTGTGACGATTCCCTTTCAGCCGTCATGGTTGCGTCACAAAAGTTTTATCTACTGGCGCCCTGACCCCATGGCCTGGATATCCCGTGCAGAAGCGCATCCTCATCGTCGACGACGAGCCCGCCATCCGTGACATGGTGGCTTTCGCCCTGCGCAAGGGCGAGTACGAGCCGGTGCATGCCGGTGATGCCCGCGAGGCGCAGACGGCCATCGTCGAGCGCGTACCGGACCTGATCTTGTTGGACTGGATGCTGCCGGGCACCTCGGGCCTCGACCTCGCCCGCCGCTGGCGCAAGGATGAACTCACCCGCGACGTGCCGATCATCATGCTGACGGCGCGCGGCGAAGAGAACGACCGCGTTTCCGGCCTCGAATCCGGCGTCGACGACTACGTCGTCAAGCCTTTCTCGGCGCGCGAGCTGCTGGCCCGCATCAAGGCCGTCATGCGCCGCTCGCGCGAGGACGAAGCCGACGGCAGTGTGCAGATCGGTCGCCTGCGCATCGACGGCGCCGCGCACCGCGTGTACGCCGGCGACGAGTCGATCCACGTCGGCCCGACCGAGTACCGGTTGCTGCACTTCTTCATGACGCATGCGGACCGCGTGTACACGCGTGCCCAGCTGCTCGACCACGTCTGGGGCGGCAACGTCTACGTCGAAGAGCGCACCGTCGACGTGCACATCCGCCGCCTTCGCAAGGCGTTGGAACCTCAGCAGCTCGACGGCATGGTTCAGACCGTGCGCGGCAGCGGCTACCGCTTCTCGGAGACGCCGTGACGGACGCGCGCGCAGCATGACCGTCGGGGCCTTGCTGCGCCGCGCCTGGCGGCAGTCGGTCGCGCGCCTGCTGGCCATCGTCGCGATGGCCGCCCTGCTCGGCCTGCTGCTCGACGCTTTCTGGCCGCTGCTCGCGCTCTCCGCTTTCGCCATCCTCAGCTGGCACTACTGGCGCCTCAACCGCCTGCTGGCCCAGCTCTACCAGCGCCGCCGCCTTCGCGACATCGACGGGCGCGGCTTGTGGGACGACCTCGAAATGCTTCTCCATCGCCGCCAGAACGAAGGCCGTGCGCGGGTCCGCCGACTGCTGGGCATCGTGCGCGGCTACCGTCGCGCCGCCACGCTGATGCCGGACGCGGTGCTGCTGGTCGACCGCGACAGCGGGCAGATCGACTGGTGCAATCGACAGGCCCGCGATCTGCTGGGCCTGGGCCTGCAGGGCCGCGAAGGGGCAGTGGGCGACGTGTTCCCCGACGCCAAGGTGCTGGCCTGGCTAGCGGTTGGGCAGACCGACGAGCCGCTGATCGACCAAGCCTCGCCGCTCGACCCGAACGTGCGCCTGAGCCTGCGCCTGCTGCCCTACTCGCCCGCGCAGTGGCTGCTGGTCGTCCGCGACGTGACGAAGCTGCTGCGCCTCGAGCAGCTGCGCCGCGATTTCGTCGCCAACGTCTCGCACGAACTGCGCACGCCGCTAACGGTCGTCCACGGCTACCTGGACATCCTCGACACCGACGACTACCCGGAACTGGAGCCAATGCTTGCCGAGATGCGCAAGCAATCGGCGCGGATGTCGCAGCTGGTGGAGGACCTGCTCACGCTGTCGCGCCTTGAGGCGCAGGAGGCGCTGGCACAGCGCGAGGTGGTGGCGATGGCGCCGCTGCTGCTGACGCTGAAGCGCGAGGCGCAGGCGCTCTCCGGCGGCCGCCACCGCATCAGCATCGAGGATTCGGCCGAGGTCGATCTGCTGGGCTCGACCCGCGAGCTGCACAGCGCGTTCTCGAATCTCGTCTCCAACGCCGTGCGCTACACGCCCGTGGACGGCAGCATCGACGTGCGCTTCGAGCGCCACGGCGACGGCGGCGTCGTGCTCGCCGTCCAGGACAGCGGCTACGGCATCCCCGCGCAGCATCTGCCGCGCCTGACCGAACGCTTCTACCGAGTCTCGACCAGCCGCGCTCGTGAGACCGGTGGCACCGGCCTCGGTCTCTCGATCGTCAAGCATGTGCTGAACCTGCACCAGGGCCGGCTGGACATCAGCAGCGAGGTCGGCAAGGGCAGTGTCTTCGCCTGCGTGTTCGGGCCGGAATCGGTGGTCGAGCGCGCACGCGGCAGCGACGAGGCCTGAGCGCGGCACGCGACGCGGCTTGCCAGCCGGGGCCGCGTCGTTTCCAATCCGGACTCCGGTTCACGCAAGGTCGTCCCGTGCCTACCAAGTCAGCCCGCAAGCCTGCCGCCGCCGTCGCATCGAGCGGCGCGCCGGGCCTCCCCGACCACGAGCTGTTCCTGAGCCGCGAACTCTCGCAGCTGGCCTTCAACCGCCGCGTGCTGGCGCAGGCCGAGGACGCGTCGATCCCGCTGCTTGAGCGCCTGCGCTACCTGTGCATCAGCTGCACCAACCTCGACGAGTTCTTCGAGATCCGCGTCGCCTCGCTGCGCACCAGCGTTCAGTTCGGCTCCACGGCGACGGTCGATGGCATCGCCCCGGGCAGCCTGTTGAACCAGATCCACGAGGAAGCCAGCGCGCTGGTCGACGCGCAGTACCAGTTCTGGAATGAGACGCTGCGCCCGGCGCTCAACGAGGCCGGCGTGCGCATCCTGCCGCGCGACGCCTGGAGCGCGAAGCAGAAGCGCTGGCTGAAGGAGTACTTCGAGCACGAGATCATGCCGGTGCTCTCACCACTCGGCCTCGACCCCGCGCACCCCTTCCCGCGCATCCTCAACAAGTCACTGAACGTGGTCGTCGTGCTCGACGGCAAGGACGCCTTCGGTCGTGCCGGCGGCATGGCCATCGTGCGTGCGCCGCGTTCGCTGCCCCGCATCATCCACATCCCGACCGAGATCTCCGGCGCGCCACATGACTTCGTGCTGCTGTCAGCGGTGCTGACCGCCTTCGTCGATGAGATCTTTCCCGGCATGAAGGTCAAGGGCGCCTGGCAGTTCCGGGTGACGCGCAACTCTGAGCTGGTGGTGGACGAGGAGGAGGTGGAGAACCTCGCCCACGCCGTCCGTGACGAGCTCGTTGGCCGCGGCTTCCGCCCCGCCGTCCGGCTGGAAATCGCGGAGAACTGCCCGACGACCATCGTGCAGGTGCTGCTGCAGAACTTCTCGCTGCCCGAGAACGCGGTCTACCGCATCAATGGGCCGGTGAACCTCAACCGCGTGATCCAGGTGATCGACCTCGTCGACCGCCCGGAGCTGAAGTGGCCGACGTTCACGCCGCGCCCGACGCGGCTCGACATCGACGCGCCGTTCGACCAGCTGCGCGAGCGCGACATCCTGATGCATCACCCGTACGAGACCTTCAACGCGGTACTCGACCTGGTGGCGCACGCCGCGCACGACCCGGACGTGCTGGCGATCAAGCAGACGCTGTACCGCGTCGGCAAGGATTCCCCGCTGATCGAGCACCTGATCACGGCGGCGCGCAACGGCAAGGACGTCACCGTCGTCGTCGAACTGCGCGCGCGCTTCGACGAGGAGGCCAACCTTCGGCTGGCCGACCGCCTCCAAGAGGCCGGCGTGCAGGTGCTGTACGGCGTGGTGGGCTACAAGACCCACGCCAAGATGATGCTGATCGTGCGCCGCGAAGGGCAGCGCTTGCGCCGCTACGTGCACCTCGGCACCGGCAACTACCACGCCGGCACCGCACGCATCTACACGGACATCGGCCTGATGACGGCGAACGAGGAGATTGGCGCCGACGTGCACGCGCTGTTCCAGCAGCTCTCCGGCTTGGCGCCGTCGTTCAAGCTCAAGCAGCTGCTGACCTCGCCGTTCACGCTGCACGGCGGGCTGCTCGCGAAGATCGGGCGCGAAGCGCAGAACGCGCGCGAGGGCAAGCCGGCCCGCATCATCGCGAAGATGAATGCACTCAACGAAGCCGGGGTGATCCGGGCGCTGTACGCGGCCTCGCAGGCCGGCGTGCAGATCGACCTGATCGTCCGCGGCGCCTGCGCGCTGCGTCCGGGCGTAAAGGGGCTGTCCGAGAACATCCGCGTCCGCTCGGTGGTCGGCCGCTTCCTCGAGCACAGCCGCGTGTACTGGTTCCAGAACGACGAGACGCCCCAGTTGTACTGCTCAAGCGCGGATTGGATGGAGCGCAACCTGCTGCGCCGCGTCGAGACCTGCTTCCCCATCCTCGACCCCAAGCTCGCGAAGCGCGTCTTCGACGAGGAGCTGGCCAACTACCTCGCCGATAACACCCAGAGCTGGCTGCTGAAGGCAGACGGCCGGTATGTTCGCGTCGACGTGGAAGGCGATGACATGCCGCATTCGGCCCAGCAGTCCCTCCTCGCCAAGATCTGCCACTGACATGCCGAACAGCGCGCGCCGCAGCCTGCAGGACGGCGACCTCCTCGCCGCCGTCGATCTCGGGTCGAACAGCTTCCACTTGGTGGTCGCCCGCTACACCCTCGGCCAGTTGCGCATCGTCGATCGCATCAAGGAGACCGTGAGGCTGGCGGAAGGCCTGGATGCCAACGGCGGGCTACGCCCCGACGTGGTGGCGCGCGCGCTCGACTGCCTCGCGCGCTTCGGCCAGAAGCTGCGCAGCGTGCCGCCAGCGCAGGTCCGCGCCATCGCCACCAACACCGTGCGGCAGATGCGCAACCCGCAGAGCTTCCTGCTCCCCGCGGAAACGGCGCTGGGGCACGGCATCGAAGTGGTCGCCGGCCGCGAGGAGGCCCGCCTCGTCTACCTCGGCGTCGCGCACGGGCACCCGCCAGGCAAGTCGCGGCGCCTCGTCATCGACATCGGTGGCGGCTCGACCGAATTCATCATCGGCGACGGCATGGCGCCAATCGAACGCGAGAGCCTGCAGATGGGCTGCGTCGCGACGACCAAACGCTTCTTCGGCAACGGCAAGCTCGGCCGCAAGCGCTGGAAGGACGCGCAGATCGAGATGGCGGCGGAGTTCCAGCAGTTCGCCACGCTGTACCGCCAGCTCGGCTGGAAGGAGACCTTCGGCTCGTCCGGCACCATCAAGGCCATCGGCGACATCTGCGAAGCGCTGAAGCTCTCCAAGGGCGGGTTGATCACCGACACCGCGCTGACGGCGCTGACCGACCGCGTGCTCGCCTTCGACAGCATCGACACGCTGAAGCTGCCGGGCCTGAGCGCCGAACGCCAGCCGGTGATCGCCGGCGGCGTGCTGGTGCTCGCGACGGCCTTCGAGGCGCTGGACATCCGAAAGCTATCGGTCAGCGAAGCCGCCATGCGTGAGGGCGTACTGCACGACATGGTGGGCCGCGGCGGCAAGGCCGACCCGCGCGAGGAATCGGTGGCGGCGCTGATGACGCGCTACGCGATCGACGCCGTGCAGGCGGCGCGGGTCGAGGCGACAGCGCTGGCCCTGTTCGACGAGGTCGAGGAGGACTGGGGCCTCGAGTCACCGGACCGGCAGATGCTGGCCTGGGCCGCGCGCCTCCACGAACTCGGCCTCGCCATCGCACACAGCCAGTACCACGTGCACGGCGCCTACATCCTCGAGAACTCCGATATCGCAGGATTCTCGCGCACGGAGCAGCAGTTCCTCGCGACTCTGGTGCGTAACCAGCGCCGCGCGCTGCGCCTGACCAGCTTCGAGGGCCTCCCAGACCGTCTCGCACCAGCCGCGCAGCGCTGCGCCATGCTGCTCCGCCTCGCCGTACTGCTGCATCGCGCGCACGAAGCCGGCCGCATCCCCGGCCTGCGACTGCGCGTCGGCAGCGGCGAGCTGCAGCTCAAGCTCTCGAAGCGCTGGCTGGACGCGCACCCTCTCACCCGCGCCGACCTCGATACCGAACGCGAGCACCTGCGCGATATCGGGCTGCGGCTGGAACTCGACGGCGGCTGACCCCGCCAACCGTCGAAGCGTCCGCCGCGTCGTCGGCTCAGGGGGCGGTCAGTTCGTCGAGCGCGACGGCGTCGGTGAGCAGCACGCGGCCGTCCGCGCCGCGAAGCGCCAAGTGGACGCGGCGGGCCGACCAGTCGATCTCGACCAGTCCGAAGTTCGCGCGATGGTGGGCGTCGCCGACGCGCAGGGCGTTCGGCACCGGCACGTGCCACTCCTCGGTGAGCCCGCTGGACGTCAGGTCGGTCAACACGTAAGGGACGTTGACGTCGAGCCGCGTCAGCTCGCCGTAGTGCGTGTCGCCGGAAAGGAACACCACGCCGTCCGCCCGCGTGTCGCGGATCAGCTGAAACAGTCGCGCCTGGTCACGGGGGTAGTTCACCCATGCCTCCCAGCCGGGGAAGTCGGCCAGCACCTGCAGGCTGGAACCGATCAGCCGCAGCTCGGCCGGCTGCCGCAGCTGCTCGGCCAACCACGCCCACTGCGCCTCGCCAAGCATCGTCGCCGCCGGCGACGGGTCGCGGGCGTAGGGTCCGGGGACGACGCGGCCGGCTTTGGCTTCCGCCGTCGCCCAATCCTTGTAGATCGCGTCATCCGGAAAGGCCGTGTTCCGTGCGATCGGCGTCCGATTCCAGCGAAGATCAAGCAGGATCACCTGAACGCGCTGACCTGGCGGGCCGAAGACGGCGCTGGTGTACACGCCGTCGCGGTCGCGGCGCGGCGAGTCCGCCGCCTCGCGCCAGAAGTCGAGGAAGACCTCGCGCGATACCTCCTTGATTGGGTACTCGGCACCGGCGTCGTTCTCGCCGTAGTCGTGATCGTCCCAGGTCGCCATCACCGGCGTCGACTCGCGCAAGCGCTGAAAACCGGGCTTCGCCGCGAGCGCGGCGTAGGCTCGCTCAAGATCGCCGCGCTCGCGGGTGTCGCCGTAGACGTTGTCACCAAGGAAGACGAACAGCTGCGGCTCGGCCGCCAGCACGGCATCCCACACCGGCTGAGGCTTATGCTGCTCAGCGCAAGACCCGAAGGCGATGCGAGTGAGCGCCCGCGAAGCGTCGAAGCCCGCAGGCACTGCCACGCCTTCGACCAGCGGCGTCGCCTGCCCGCCCTCCCCTGCCGCCCACGCCGCGAGCGGCGTGAGCGCCAGGGCCAGTGCGAACGAACGAAGTCGCGCGCCGCCGATGGATGTGCTTCGCATCAGAACGAGGCTTCGAGGGTCAGGAAGGCCTGCCGCGGCGCGCCGGTGACCAGCGTGTAGTTCAGACCCAGCGGGTCGCTAGCGACGAAACCGTTGGTGCCCACGCTCGCGAAGTAATCCTCGTCAAACAGGTTGGTGACGTTGAGCGTGGCCTTCAGGTTCTTCGCCCATCCGAACTCGCCGAAGCTGTACGACAACGAGGCGTCGGCGACCCAGTATTCCTCCACCTTCGAGTCGTTGACGTAGGTGATGAAGCGCTCGTCGGTGTACTTCGCACCGATGCGCGCGTCCCAGCCATCGACGGCATAGCGCAGTTCGACGTTGGCCAACAGTTCGGGCGAGTCAACCACCGTCTTGCCATCCGTCGGCACCAACGTGGTGCCATCCAGGTAGTTCGAACCGTATTCGGACTGATTCCAGGACAGCGAGCCAAACAGCGACAGGCCTTCGGCAACTGTCCAGTCGATGGCCACTTCCGCACCGCTGGTTTCAACGTCACCGACGTTGGCCAGCACGCTCGGACAGCCGACGATGCCGGCGCACTGCGAGATGGTGAGCAGGCGGTCTTCGAAGTCAACGCGGTACAGCGTCAGCGAGCTCTGGAACCCCTCGAAGCCGTAACGCAGACCGCCTTCAAACGTCGTCGAGGTCTCCGGGCGCAGCGTGTCGCGGATCGCGTTGAAACCCGACTGGCTGGCCGAGAACGGACCGCTCACGCCAGCGCGAAAGGCAGCCATGTTCTCCGCGTAAGAGCCGAACAATTCAAAGCCCGGCGCGACTTCGAAGCGCAGGCCAAGCTGCGGCAGGAAGCTGTCCTTGGCCTCAATGCGGCCTTGCGCGCGCGTGCCGCGACGGTTCACTGCATCGATCTCGGCGTCCAGCGCCTTGAAGCCGGCGTCAATCGTGAACTGGCCGTCCATCAGCGCGATGCGATCGTTGATGTACCAGAGTTGGGTTCGGCTATCGAAATCCTGCTCGAACACGCGAACGTCCGGGCTGCGATAGAAGAAGCCGCGATTCGGCGGCGTGTCGGCGTTGAGGAAGTAGAAGTTGCGCTGCAGGTTGTGGTCGCTGTCCTCGTGCCACAGGCCGACGCTGATCGTGTGCACGCCGAACGGCAGCTCGACGCCAGCGGTGAGGCCGCCGCGATCGATGGTGTACTCGGTGGTGCGCAGGCTGAGCGGCAGCGTGGCCGAGCTCGGCGAGTACGGCGTCACCCAGTGGCCCTGGCCCTCGTTGGTGTGGCGGTACACCTGCGCCTTGAAGCTGGCGCCGTCGCCGAAGCCAATGTCGGTGTTGACGGCGTAGAGATTGTCGTCGCGTAGGCCGCGGCCCAGGTAGTACGCGTCATCAAGACTGGTGACACCGCCCGAGAACTGGCCGAAGCCGGCGCGGATGGCGCGCACCCAATCACGGGCGTAGTTGTCCCAATCCATGCCAAGGCGGCGCGCCGATTCCAGCGACAGGTCGGCGTAGTCAGTCTCGTTGCGGCGCGACGTATTGATCAGCGCGCCGAGGCTCCACGTGTCGGCAGCGTAGCGCGCCTGCGCGTTGACCTGGCGCGAGTCCTGCGCGCCGTAGCCCTTCCACTTCTCGGCATCGTGCTTCGCACCCGACAGGAAGGCCGAGAAGCCGTCGAGGTCGCCGGTGTCGTAGCGCGCGAACGTGCGCAGGGTGTCGTCGCTGCCCACCGTCTGCGCCAGCGTGAACCCGCGCTCGGCCTGTGGACCGCGCGACACGAATCGCACCGTGCCGCCGAGGTTCGATGACGAGGCCGTGTCGAGTGCACCGCTGCCCTGCGACACCTCGACGAAGCCGAGGTTCTCGGCGATCAGCGCGCGGCTGATGTGCAGGCCGTTGTGGTTGC